>DATHTC010000060.1:0-7117 GCA_035463735.1 Gaiellaceae bacterium
GGTCGAGCTTGTCGCGCACCTCCCACTTGAGCCCGGCAGGGACGACGACGCGGCGGACGAGGCGCGGCCGCGCCTCCAGCCACGCGTCGAGCCGGGCGTCCGGCCGGGACATGAGGGAGAAGAGCGCGTACTGGTTGACGATCCGCTCGTCGAGGGAGGGGGGCTCGAGGAAGAGCGCGAACTCGCCGCCCAGCTCCTCCAGCTCGCGGAGGCCGGCGGCGACGTTCCCGAGCGACTCGGCGGTGAAGACGTTCATCGCCGCCCGCTCGAGCTCGTCCCGCAGCGGGGCGGGCGCCTCCTCGTGCGCGCGCACGTAGTCGACCATCCACACGACGCCGTCGCGCTCGTACTGCCGCTCGTCGGAGGTGACGAAGTGGAGCGCGACGAGCGGCGAGTGCGTCCAGTCCAGGAGCCGCGTCGGGAGCCCGTGGTGCTGGCCGAGCGCGAGCCAGTTCCACGTCGAGTCGAACGGGACGGCGGCGCGCTGCGCGTAGCGGCGGAAGTTGCGCAGCAGGTGCCGCTCGAGCGCGACGACGTCGCCGCCGAGGCGCTGCAGGCTCGTGACGAGCTCCTCGCGGGCGTCGTTGCGGCCGCGGAAGGCGAAGTCGGAGCGGAAGCGGCCGAGCGACTCCTGCCAGGCGCCCGCGAACAGCGCGTCCTGCAGCTCCGCCCAGCTCCCCACCCGGATCTCCTCCACCGCGCCTGAGTACCCGCGGCTTCGTCCGCCGGAAACGGAGGGGCCTCCGAGTGGAGGCCCCTCCCGCTACCGCTACTCCGAGACGGCTGCGTCCTCGTGCAGCCCGCCGTTCGGGCCCGACGTGGTTCCGTCCGGGTTCTGCGGCCCCGCCTTGGGCTTGAAGTTGCCCTTGCCCTTGACGGCGTTGACCGCCTCCGTGTTCTGCGCGTACGTGACCACGGCGTGGGCGATCGCGTCGGCGTTCGTGTCCAGCGCGACGTCGCTGTTGTTGTCGTACGTGTCGCACGACGCGTGGTAACACCGGTCGTAGGCGATCCCGGCGGTGCCGCCGTAGGTCGCCGCCTGCTCCGCGGTCTTGATCCCCTCCGCGCCCGTGAACAGGCCGCCGGCCGGGATCCCCTGCGCGATGAACGGCCCGTAGTCGGAGCGGCCGCTGAACGGCGTCTCCGCGCTGGGCAGCCCCTGCGAGGCGAAGTACTCGTGGAAGAGCGCCTCGATCGCATCCGACCCCGGCGGCCCTTCCGCGGCGCCCGGCCCGACCGGGAACGCCGAGTTGTCGCCGTCGTAGACGAAGCGGACGAAGTTCGGCGACCCGACCATGTCGAAGTTGAGGTTCAGCGCGATCCGGTCGAGCTCCGGCTGCGTGAGGCTCGCGACGTAGCGCGTCGAGCCGACGAGGCTCGACTCCTCGGCCGACCACCACGCGAAGCGCACGGTGTTGCGCGGCTTCACCTTCGCCATCTGGATCGCCGTCTCGAGGATCGCCGCCGATCCGGAGCCGTTGTCGTTGATGCCGGGCCCGGCGTTGACCGAGTCGAGGTGGGCGCCGACGACGATCACGTTGCCGCCGTCGTCGCGGCCCGGGAGCTCCGCGAGCACGTTCCGCGTCTCCAGCGCGCGCGACGACGTCTGCGTCTTGATCTCGAGCACGAGGCCGCCGGGCGCGAGGGCCGCGAGCTCCTGTCCGAGTGCCTGCGTCGTGCCGAGGGACGGGATCGCCGAGAGCCCCCCGGCCTCGCCCAGGGTTCCGCTGAGCAGGCCCGGGATGTTGTTGTAGACGACGATCGCGCTCGCGCCGGCCGCGGCGGCATTCGTCGTCTTGATCCGGAACGTGCACGCCCCGCGGCTGACCAGCGCGATCGACCCGGCGGGGAATCCCGTCCAGTCGCCGGCCTCGCAGCCGAGGGTGGTCAGGTGCGTGACCGGCGCCGTCACGTCGCCGCTCCCGGAGTAGGTCATGATCCGGAAGTCGAGCCCGTTGACATACGTCGTCGGGTTCGGCGAGATCTGCCTCATCGAGCTCGTCACGTCCTCGACGAAGGCGTTGTAGGTGAAGTACCAGAAGGTCGGGTCGTAGCCCGCTGCCTGCAGCTGCTCGAACACGTAGTCGGCGGATCGCTCGTAGCCGGGCAGGCCGGCGAAGCGGTTGCCCCCCGAGATGTCGGCGATCGCCTGGAACTCGGCCTGGTGCGCGCGGACGCCTTCGAGCGTGACCGCCGCCCGCAGCTTCTCGGAGTTGTTGTTGTTCGGATCCGCCGCGACGGGCGCGGCGGCGACGGACGCGGCCAGCGCGACGAGCGCGACCGCGACGACGAGCAGGCGGGGCCTGCCTGGGTGCTTCATGTGGTTCTCCCCCTTCGGTGGATCGCGGGATCCTGACAGACGGCTCGCCGGGAGCGCGCCGCGGGGATCGGAAGACCGCCCGGGCTAGACTGGGCCGATGGCGCAGGCGCCCGCCCTCCCGCGCGGCTTCGAGCTCCCGCTCGAGCCGCGGCTGCCGCGGATCGGCTCGGTCGACCAGGTCGCGGTCGAGGAGCGCGCCGCCTCGCTCGCGAAGCGGTCGATCAAGAAGGAGGCGAAGCTCTGGGCGCTCGAGACGGCGGTCCGGATGATGGACCTGACGACGCTCGAGGGCGCCGACACCCCTGGCAAGGTGGCGGCTCTGTGCTCGAAGGCGGTGCGCCCCGATCCCGTCGATCGCACCGTGCCGTCGGTCGCCGCCGTCTGCGTCTACCCGAACCTCGTGCCGACGGCGAAGGAGCGGGTCGCGGGCACTGGGGTCAAGGTCGCGGCGGTGGCAACGTACTTCCCGTCCGGGCAGGCGCCGCTCGACGTCAAGCTCCGCGACGTCCGCGACGCGATCGAGCTCGGCGCCGACGAGATCGACATGGTGATCGACCGCGGCGCGTTCCTCTCCGGCCGGTACGCGAAGGTCTACGACGAGGTCGTGAAGGTGAAGGAGGCGTGCGGGGACACGCACCTGAAGGTGATCCTCGAGACCGGCGAGCTCGGCACCTACGACAACGTGCGCCGCGCGTCGCTGCTCGCGATGGCGGCCGGCGCGGACTTCATCAAGACGTCGACCGGGAAGGTGAGCCCGGCGGCGACGCTGCCGGTGTCGCTCGTGATGCTGGAGGCGATCCGCGACGTCCACGACGAGACCGGCCGCGTCGTCGGCTTCAAGCCGGCGGGCGGGATCCGCGTCGCGAAGCAGGCGATCCAGCACCTCGTCCTCGTCCACGAGACGCTCGGGCCCGACTGGCTCACGCCCGACCTGCACCGCTTCGGCGCCTCGTCGCTGCTGAACGACGTGCTGATGCAGATCCGGAAGCAGAAGACGGGCGCGTACCAGAGCCCCGACTACTTCACCCTCGACTGATGCTCGACGGCGTCGCCACGTTCCCGCTCGCCGAGGCGCACCGCGGTGGCTGAGGTCGAGAAGCGTCCCGACCGCGCGCCGGTCCCGTCGGACTGGGCGTACGCGCCCGCGCCCGAGTCGAGCGAGATCGTCCGGCTGCGGGAGCGGTACGGCCTCTACGTCGGCGGCGACTGGCTCGAGCCCGCCGAGACGTACACGACGCTGTCGCCGGCGACCGAGGAGCCGCTCGCCGAGGTCGGCCAGGCCGGCGCCGCCGAGGTCGACGCGGCGGTGGGCGCGGCGCGTGGCGCGTTCGAGGACGGCTGGGCGTCGCTCGCGGGCTCCGAGCGGGCGAAGTACCTGTTCCGGATCGCGCGCATCCTGCAGGAGCGGGCGCGCGAGTTCGCGGTGCTCGAGTCGATGAACGGCGGCAAGCCGATCAAGGAGTCGCGCGACGTCGACCTCCCGCTCGCGGCCGCGCACTTCTTCTACTACGCCGGCTGGGCGGACAAGCTCGAGTACGCGTTCCCGAACCGGCGGCCGCAGCCCGTCGGCGTCGCCGGGCAGATCATCCCGTGGAACTTCCCGCTGCTGATGCTCGCGTGGAAGGTCGCGCCCGCCCTCGCCGCCGGGAACACCGTCGTCCTGAAGCCCGCGGAGACGACGCCGCTCACGGCCCTCCTCTTCTGCGACGTCCTGCGCCAGGCGGAGCTGCCGCCGGGCGTCGTCAACATCGTCACCGGCGACGGCCGCACCGGCGCCGAGCTCGTGAAGCACGACGGCGTCGACAAGATCGCCTTCACCGGCTCGACGGAGGTCGGCAAGGCGATCCAGCGCGAGCTCGCCGGCACCGGCAAGAGGCTCACGCTCGAGCTCGGGGGCAAGGCGGCGAACGTGATCTTCGACGACGCGGCGCTCGACCAGGCGGTGGAGGGGATCGTCAACGGCATCTACTTCAACCAGGGCCACGTCTGCTGCGCCGGCTCGCGGCTGCTCGTGCAGGAGTCGATCTACGAGCCCGTCGTCGAGAAGCTGAAGCGCCGCCTGGCGACGCTCCGGGTCGGGGACCCCCTCGACAAGAACACGGACGTCGGCGCGATCAACTCGCGGATGCAGCTCGACAAGATCACCGAGCTCGTCGAGGCGGGCAAGGAGGAGGGCGCCGAGATCTACCAGCCGCCCTGCCGCCTGCCGGAGAGGGGCTACTGGTTCGCGCCGACCGTCTTCACCGGCGTCGCCCAGAGCTACCGCATCGCGCAGGAAGAGATCTTCGGCCCGGTGCTCTCGGTGCTGACGTTCCGCACGCCCGACGAGGCCGTCGAGAAGGCGAACAACACACCGTACGGCCTCAGCGCCGGCGTCTGGACCGAGAAGGGGTCGCGCATCCTCTGGATGGCGCAGCGCTTGCGCGCGGGCGTCGTCTGGGCGAACACCTACAACCGCTTCGACCCGACCTCCCCCTTCGGCGGCTACAAGGAATCCGGCTTCGGCCGCGAGGGCGGCCTCCACGGGCTCGAGCCGTACCTCTCCTTCGACTGATGCCGGACCGGCTGCCCGTCAAGAAGACGTACAAGCTCTTCGTCGGCGGCGCGTTCCCGCGCTCGGAATCCGGCCGCACGTACGAGGCGCAGGGGCAGAACGTCGCCCGAGCCTCGCGGAAGGACGTCCGCGACGCGGTCAAGGCCGCGCGGGGCGCGTTCCCGAAGTGGGCCGGGATGACGGCGTACAACCGCGGGCAGGTGCTCTACCGGGTCGCGGAGATGCTCGAGGCGCGCGCCGGCGACCTCGCGACCCTGTGCTCCGGCCGGCGCGAGGTGGAGGCGGCGATCGACCGCGTCGTCTGGTACGCCGGCTGGTCGGACAAGCTCGCACAGGTGCTCGGCGGCTCGAACCCCGTCGCCGGGCCCTACTTCAACTTCACCGTGCCCGAGCCGAGCGGTGTCGTCGGCATCGTCGCGCCGGAGGAGCCGCCGCTGCTCGGGCTCGTCACGCGACTCGTGCCCGCGCTCGTCGGCGGGAACACGGCCGTCGTGCTCGCGTCGGAGGGTGGGCCGCTCGCGGCGATGGAGCTCGCCGAGGTGCTGGCCACCTCGGACGTGCCGGGCGGGGTCGTCAACATCCTCACCGGCCATCGCTCCGAGCTCGCGCCCGTGCTCGCGGCGCACATGGACGTGAACGCCCTCGACCTCGCCGGGGCCGACGGCGCCGCGGCGGACGGGCTCGCGGCCGAGCTCGAGCGGCTCGCGGCGGAGAACGTCAAGCGCGTCGTGCACGGCCGCGCCGACGTGCAGAGCCCGTGGGAGGTCGCGGCCTTCCTCGAGCTCAAGACCGTCTGGCACCCGATCGGGGTCTAGTACCTAGAGGCCGCGGATCGTGACCGCGGCAGCCTGGCGGAACCGCTCGGCGCCGCCCGGCTCCGACGCGAGCGAGATCACGGGCAGCGCTCGTCCGTCCGCCCACGAGACGGACACGTAGTCGGCGAGCATCCGGCCCTGGTTCGTGTTCGCGATCCAGGGGATCGCCATCGTCCGAGCGGTCAGCCGCTGCGGCCGCGTCCAGCTCGCGCCCGCGTTCCGGCTCTGCACGAGCCACGCGTCGACCCCGGCGCCCGGGGCGAAGGCGTACAGCGCGACCGCGACCCGCGTCGAGTCGCCGGCCGTCGCGGCGTCGACGCCCACGGCGGGGATGAACGCCTCGAGCCGCGACCCCGCCGCGACTGCCGGGACGCGCGTCGGCGCCGACCACGAGACGCCGTCCAGCGACGACGTCAGCACCACGTCCGTCCGGTCGCGGAACCGCTCGTCGTGCCAGACGAGGAAGATCCGCCCGTCCGCGGCCGCCTCGGCCGACGGCACCGGCGTCGCCCGGAGGTCGGCGACGTCCGAGCGGCGCACGTCCGCCACGACGGCGCGCGGCCCGAAGGTGGCGCCGCCGTCCGCCGACCGGGCCGCGACCAGCGTCGGCCGCGTGCCGCTGCCCGTGAGGAAGCACATCACGAGGCCGCCGTCCGGCTGGACGACAGGCGTCGCGAAGAAGCCGTCGCCGAGCGACACGGCCTCCTCCCACGTGAGCCCTCCGTCCGCGCTCGCCTGCACGACCATCTCCCCCCGCCTGACGTTGGTGTAGGCGAGGTAGCAGCGTCCGCGGTGCGGGCTCGACGGCCAGGAGTCGCAGACGAGCCACTCCTTGTCGAACGCGAGCGTCCGAGCGTCGGAGCGGGCGGCGACGACCGGCGGCTCCCAGCGGAGCCCGTCCGGCGAGCGCGACACGAGCAGCTCGGTGAGGCCCGCGGAGACGCCGAGCGTGGCCACGAGCCACACGCCGTGCGCGGCGTCGTACGCGACCACGGGATCGCTGACGCGCGGGTGGATGCCGGCGGGCGTGGCGTAGATCGACAGGCCCGGGAGAAACGTCGGCGTCCACGTGCGACCGCCGTCGGTGGACGTCGACACGCCGATGTTCGCGGCGCCGCCGTCGAAGAAGCGTCCCGACTGGAACGTCGTCACGATCGTCGACCCGGACGCGGCCGAGTCCGGCTCAACCTGCGTCCGGTGCTGCCCCGCCGGGGTGCGGTAGGGGTCGCGCGAGACCGTCACCGTCACGACCTCGCAGTCGGCGGGAACGGCGTCGGCGCGGTCGGCGGTGACGACGTCGCGCCCCGGGCCGCAGCTCGCGCGGTCGCGGGCGCCGTCCTGGTCGAGCGCGAGGCGGTCGTCGCCGGCGCCCCCGTCGACGCGGTCGGCCCCGGCGCCGCCGACGAGCAGGTCAGGGCCGCCCCGGCC
>DATHTC010000061.1:0-3826 GCA_035463735.1 Gaiellaceae bacterium
AGTGCCCGGCACCCTCGACCACCTCGACCCACGCGTCCGGAATCCGCTCGGCCCCGTCCGTCGAGGCGGCGACCGGCATCGGGCTCCGTGCGCCGTGGACGAAGCCGACGGGGACGCGAATCCGCGGGAGCCCGGCCTCGAGGGCCGGTAGCTCCGCCAGAATCGAAGGCCCCATCGCGGCCGAGCGCTCGCTCGCGTATCGCAGCTCGGGCATCGGCGGTGCGCGCTCCGGATCGGCGAAGTACGCAGACCAGACGAGGCCCATCTGCTCGAGCGCCAGCTCGTCGTCGGCCGCACCGGCCGTCGTGAGCTCGTCGAGCTCGCGCGCCCGCGTGCGCGCGGGTTCCGGTGTCCGGCGGACGATCTCCTCGTCGAACTCCGGCCAGCGTCCGTCGCCGACGGGGCCGAGCGGGTCGACGGCGAGGACGCCGAGGAGCCGCTCCGGCATCGCCTGCGCGACGTGGAGGGCGAGGTGCCCGCCCCACGAATGGCCGACCACGTATGCCCGCTGCCAGCCGAGCGCATCGAGGACGCGGCCGGCATCCCCGACATCCGCCGCCACCGTGTAGGGCCCCTCAGCCGCCGAGGGGTCGAGCCCGCGCTGCTGGTACCACGCGACGTCGTTCTCCTGCGCGAGCTCCTCGGCGAGACCGCGCAGGTAGTCGAAGCCGAGCCCCGGCCCCCCGTGCAGCAGGAGAACCGGCGGCCCGCTGCCCGCACGGCGACCTGCGATCAGCGGCCCGTCGTCGTGCGTGGTGAACTCGGTCCACTCCACCGCGGCGATCGTCTCATCCCGCTGCCGGGATGACGAGAGCAGGTAAGGACCCGCGTCCCGCGGTCACCCAGTCCTTCGACAACTCGCGAAGGAGGGGGCAATGCCCTACGGAGACTGGGTCAACGAGCTGCCGACCGCGTTCTTCCTGGTCGTGCACGTCGCGGCGTTCGCCGTCGGCGCCGGGTTCGCCTGGCTCGCGTTCAAGCGGGAGCTGGGAGTCCTCGGCAGCGGCTTCGCCTTCTACGCCGCCGCCGAGCTCGTCTACATGACCTACCACCTCGACTGGACCGTGTTCCTGTTCGCGCACACGGTCGCGGAAGTCCTCGACCTGGTCGCGTTCGTGCTCGTGTTCGCCGGCGCCGTCTTCGCGGCGGTCCGCCGGCCCGCCCTCGGCGCGGCGAGCTGATGCGGATCCGGCTCCACCTGCCACTCGCCGTCCTCGCCGTCGTCGTGGCGGCAGGTTGCGGCGGCGGCGGCCGCGACGCCGAGCCGGTGGCGACGACCGAGGTCGCGATGGCGAAGAGCTACCGCTTCGACCCGCAGGCGATCCAGATCGCGGCGGGCGCGACAGTCACGTGGACGAACGAGGACAACTTCACCCACACCGTCCGGATCGAGGACGGGGAGGACCACGAGGTGGGGCCGGGCGAGAGCGTCGAGGTCGCCTTCGACGAGCCCGGCACCTACGACTACGTCTGCACGCTCCACCGCCGCGACATGGACGGGAGGGTGATCGTCGAGTGAGGGCGTCGCTCGGACGCGACGTCGTCGCCCTCGCCTGCGCGACCAGCGCCGGCATTCACGGCGCCCTCGTCCCCGCCCACCTGGCCGAGGGTGCCGCCGCCGGCGTGGCCTTCGCCGCCGCCGCGGGCGCCCTCGCGCTGATCGCGGTCGCCGTGACGCGCCGTCCGGCGTCCGACCTCCCGCTCGCGGTCGCGGCACTCGCGCTGGCCGGCCTGATCGCGAGCTACCTGCTCGCGGTCACGAGCGGCCTCCCGCTCCTGCACCCGGAGCCCGAGCCGGTGGACGGCCTCGCGCTCGCCACGAAGGCGATCGAGGCGCTCGGGCTCGCCGCCGCGTGCGCCCTCCTCGGCGCCCGGGCCGCGACCCATTCCACGCACCCTGCGACGAAAGGAACCTGAGATGGACACCACGCCGAACCCCCGCCCGATCCCGCTCTTTCTGACCGCGCTCGTCGCCCTGTTCGCGGCCCTCGTCGCGCTCGCCGTCTCGAACGGTCGCGACGCGCACGCGCACGACGGCGCGCCGCACGCCGCAGCCGGACCGGACGCGCCGGCAGTCGTCTCGCGCGAGGAGGTCGCCCTGCGCGAGGAGCTGCGCCGCCTCTGGGAGGACCACGTCACCTGGACGAGGCTCGCCGTCATCAGCCTGACCACGGGCTCGCCCGACACCGAAGCCACCGTGGGACGGCTGCTCCGGAACCAGGTCGACATCGGCGACGCCGTCAAGCCCTTCTACGGCGACGCCGCCGGCGAGGAGCTGACGCGGCAGCTCACGCGCCACATCGAGATCGCCGCCGAGCTCATCGCGGCGGCTCAGGCTGGGAACGAGGCCGAGCTCGCCGACGCGCAGTCGCGCTGGGAGGAGAACGCCGACGAGATCGCGGCGGTGCTGGCGAGCGTGAACCCGCGTCACTGGCCGCTCGCGACGATGAAGAGCGAGCTGCGGACGCACCTGGAGCTCACGACCGCCGAGGTCGTCGCCCGACTGCAGGGCGACTGGGCCGCGGACGTCGAGGCGTACGACAGGATCCACCGCCACGCGCTCCACTTCGCCGACCTCCTCGCCGCGGGGATCGCCGAGCAGTTCCCCGCGCGCTTCCGCGGAGCCGGAAGGTAAGAGCGCGACACCCTGCGACACGAACGAGGCATGGACACCAAGACGGACGAGTCGCTCGCACACGTCGTGCGCTGGCGGCGCGAGCGGCTCGTCGACTCGGGATTCCCGCCCCCGGCAGCTGCACGGCTGGCCGACGACGGCCGCTACGACCTGCACGCGCTGATCGAGCTCCTCGAGCGCGGCTGCCCGCCCGACCTCGCCGCGCGCATCGTGGCGCCCCTCGACGGGGAGCCGGCGTCGTGACCGTCGGCGCCGCGGCTACGGTTGGGCGCGTGGAGGCGATCGAGACCCCGGCGCCGGCACCCGCCCTCGACGCGGCGTCGCGCGAGTGGCTGCGCTGCCTCCGCGCGGAGGGCGCGACGCGCGACGACGCCGTCGCGCGGCTCCATGCGCTCCTGCTTCGCGCCGCGCGCTTCGAGGTCGGCCGGAGGCGCGGCATGCTGCCGCACCTCCGCGGCGGCGACCTCGACGACCTCGCCAACCACGCTGCCGACGACGCGCTCGTCAGCGTCCTGCGGCGGCTCGACGACTTCCGCGGGGCGAGCCGCTTCACGACCTGGGTCTACAAGTTCGCGATCCTCGAGGCCGGGGTGAAGATCCGCCGCCGCGCCTGGCAGGGGCGCGAGGTTCCGCTCGAGCCCGAGACGTGGGGCCTGTTCGCGGGCCCCGGCCTCGGGCCGGCGGCGGAAGCGGAGCAGGGGGAGCTCCTCGCGACGTTGCAGGAGGCGATCCGGGACGTGCTGACGCCGCACCAGCGGCGCGTGCTCGTCGCCCTCGCGCTGAACGGCGTCCCGATCGACGTCCTCGCCGAGCGGCTCGGCACGTCGCGCGGCGCGCTCTACAAGACGCTGCACGACGCCCGCCGCAAGCTGCGCCGCCACCTCGACGAGCGTGGCCTGTCCCTCGATCACACGGAGGAGGCCTGATGGAGCGCCCCGACGTCGAGCAGGCACTCGGCCGCATCCTCGGGCCGGCAGGGCCGGAGGTCGGCTGTGACGTCTGCTTCGACGAGCTCGACCGCTACGTCGAGCTCGAGCTCGCGGGCGCCGACGCCGACGCCGCGATCCCCGGCCTGCGCGCGCACCTCGAAGGGTGCGCCGCCTGCCACGAGGAGCACGACAGCCTGCTCGCGCTCGTCCGCGGCGAGCGCGCGTGAAGCAGCGCCCCCGAGGCATGATGTGAAACGAGGGG
>DATHTC010000062.1:0-2962 GCA_035463735.1 Gaiellaceae bacterium
GACCCGCGGCCTCGCCGCCAGGTACGGCCTCGACGCGGCCGACCAGGCTCGTCTCCACGCGATGGTCGATCTGGCGGCGGTCGACGGCGCGATCGCGTGCTGGAACGACAAGTACTACTGGAACTTCTGGCGGCCCAGGGCGGCGGTCCGGGAGGCCGACACCGACGGCAACCCCGCGACGGTCGCCGACCCGAGCTGGGAACCGCTGTTCTCGGCCGCAACGGCGACGACGCCGCCGCTCGGCACGCCGCCGTTCCCGGACCACCCGTCCGGGCACGGGTGCCTGAGCGGCGCAGTTCTCAATACGCTCGCCGACTTCTTCGGCACCGACGGGGTGGCGTACAGCGTCGTGTCGAGCCGCTCGCTGAACGGCGTCCCGATCGCGCCGCGGCAGTTCGGCCGCTTCTCCGACGCGCTCAAGGAGATCATCGACGCGCGCGTGTGGGGCGGTATCCACTTCCGCACCGCCGACGTCCAGGGCGCCGTGATCGGCAAGAAGGTCGCCCACTGGCTGCGCAAGCACCACTTCCAGCCGCTGAGCTGACCAATCGCTTCCGCTGGGGGCAGGCTCCGCCGGGGCCGCCCCCGGCGCCTGTCCTCGCCGTCAGCTGCGGCGCCGCGAGCGGTCGATCTCAGGCGAGACGGTGCCCGCCGATTCGGCGGGGACGTTCACGGTCTGGTCGGCGCCGTGGCGCGGTCAACGGCGCGAGTCCGATCGCGCCGGCTTGGACAGGCGGGCGGCGAGCTCGACCCGCGACCGGACCCCGAGCTTCGCGTAGACCCGCGAGAGGCCTCGGCTCGACGTGTACGGCGACGTGCGATGCGTGGCCTCGCCAGAGGCGCCCGCGGATCTCGGACTCGTCGAGGTCGAGCCGCCGCAGCAAGCCGCGGCGCTGCACGTCGCGCACGACGTCCTCGGGCACGCCCAGCCGCTCGGCGATCGTGCTCGTCGAGTGTGGGGCGGCCACGGCTCCGCAGCCGCCCCACACTCGTGAGCCGCCGCGCCTAGTCGTGGCAGAAGACGCGCGCGTCGGTCGGCGGGTACGGATCCACGCCCTCGAGCGCCCACGCGAACACGACGGCGATGCCTTCGAGGTCGCACGCGGACAGCACCGGGACGATGCCGTTCGTCCGGTTCCAGCCGTAGCCCATCAGATCGGTCGACTCGAACAGCGGCTCGCCGTGCCCGAGGCCGAGCGCGTGCCCGAGCTCGTGCATGGTCACGTAGTAGAGGTACTGCGGCGAGTACGGATCGAGCCCCAGGCTCGGCGGCAGGTCGGAGCGCACGATCACGTTCGGACACGTGTGCTGCCCGCAGATCGCGTAGCCGCCGAAGACGGTGCCGCCGGCGGTCGGGTTGTAGTGCAGCACGATGTCCGCCTTGTGCTTGGCCGTGTACTCGTCGGTCACGTCGGTCAGCGTGATCAGGCCGCCGAACTCCTGCCGGAGCGCGTAGTCCCAATCGGCGATCGCCTGCCGCACCGCGGCGAGCGACTCCTCCTCGACCCTCGGGTGCGCCTGGACGGCCACGGTCAGTTCCGTGTGATCCCACCAGTAGCCGGGATACGTGAACGCCCCGTGCAGGAGCAGCACGCTCTCGGTGTCCTCCGGCGTCGGCGCGGGCCGCAACGGCTCCACCACCGCCGCGTTCGCGCCGCCGGCGGCCGCGAGCAGTGACGCGACCACCACGAGCAGCAAACCGACTCTCTTCACGTCAAACCCCCTCGTCGAACGACGTCGCCCCATGGTGCTCCTTCCGGCAGCAGGGGAAACGTGTACGGGGCCTGGACGAGGCTCACACCGCGCGGGCCGCGAGACGGGCCTCGACGAGCTCGGCGAGCTCCGTCGTCGCCGGCGTCGGCAGCCCGTGCCTCTGCCCGCCGCGGAGGATCGGCCCGGCGATGGCGTCGAGCTCGAGCGGACGCCCGGCGTCGAAGTCCTTCTGCATCGACGTGCGCATCGGGCCACCCGAGAATCCCAGGAACGTGCGGCGGAGCTTCGCAGCGTCGAGCGACGCGCCCTCGGCGACCCCGACGGCCACCGCCTCCTCGTGGCAGCGCGCGAGCCGGAGGCTCCACTCCCGGTCCGCCTGCACGGTCCCGACCGGCACGCCGAGCGCGGTCGTGGTCAGCGCCAGCGGCGCGAGGAAGACGAGCTTCTCCCAGAGCAGCGTCGGCTCGTCCACGGCGAGACCGACGCGGAACCCCGCCCGGCGGAGCTCCTCGGCGATCCCCTCCTGACGCGGGCCGGGCGCGAGGACGACGAACGCGAACGGCGTCGTCTGCCGTACGAGGCCGGGCTCGACCCGCTCCGACTCGACGCTGATCGCCGCTGCGAGCACGTGCTCGAACCGTGCGCGCAGCAGCGCGACGTGGTCGACGCCGTTCAGCAGCGGAACCACGACGGCGGCGCCGACGCGCTCTGGCGGCGCGAGGTCGAGCGCGGCCTCGAGGTGCGTCGCCTTCGGCGCCACCCAGAGGACGTCGACCTCTCGGTCGAGCACCGGCGCCGCCGCGACCGCCACTTCGAAGTCGCCCAGGACGGCGCTCTCGACCCGGAGCCGGCCCGGAAACCGCGCGAGCGTCTCGGGCCGGAGCAGGAGCAGCACCTCGGCGCCCGCTCGCGCGAGGCCGCCGGCGACGAGGCCGCCGACGCCGCCCGCACCCAGCACGGCGTGTCGCACGCCCACGATCGTAGGCTCAGATCCTCCCTGCCGGTGCGCCGAGGAGAATCGACGCCCGGCAGCCCGGCAACTGTCCCTTCCAGGGCGACGAGCGAGTGGGCGGCCGCGTCCGCGTCCCGTCCACCCCCCTGACAGCTGCGCTCCTCGAGTCGGCCGAAGCTCGGCGGCCTTCGGCACTTTCTGCCCGGGCCTAGAGGTGGATGCCGAGCCTCCGCAGCTCGACCACCGCCGCTCGCCGCCAACGGGTCGTGTCGGGAGAGAACGGCAGCATGAACGGCA
>DATHTC010000063.1:0-6756 GCA_035463735.1 Gaiellaceae bacterium
CCGCCCGGCAGCGAGGACGGACGAGCGCGCAGCGGTCGGCGAACACGCAGCCCACGACCTCGGCGCCGAGCTCGGGGGCGCGGCCCGGGCTCGGCTCGAGCCGCGGGGGGGCGACGTCCGTGGCGAGCCGTGGCACGCAGCGGAGGAGCGCCAGCGTGTACGGGTTGCGCGGCGAAGCCACGACCCGCTCCGCGGGTCCCTCCTCGAGCAGCCGCCCCGCGTACAGCATCCCCACCCGGTCGCAGAGCCGGGCGACGACGCGGACGTCGTGGCTGATGAGGACGATCGCGGCCTCGAGCTCCTCCTGGAGCGACTCGAGCAGGTCGAGCACCTCGGCCTCGACCGTCGCGTCGAGGGCGGTCGTCGGCTCGTCCAGGACGAGCACCTCCGGGTTCGCCGCGACCGCGATCGCGATCAGCACGCGCTGCTGCTGGCCGGCGGAGAGCTCGTGCGGGTACCGCCGCAGCACGCGCGCCGGGTCGCCGACGTGGACCTCCGCAAGCGTTCGGGCCGCCGCCTCCACTGCCTCGCTCGGGAGCATCCCGGCATGCGCGCGGTACACCTCGGCGATCTGCGTGCCGACGTGCAGCGACGGATTGAGCGCACCGCCGGCGCCCTGCGGGACGAGCGCGATCCGCCGCCCGCGCCAGCGCCTCAGCGTCCGCTCACCCGCGCCGAGCAGGTCGTCGCCGCCGAGCAGGACGCGCCCGCGGTCGACGCGCGCGGAGCGCGGCAGGTGGCGCATCAGCGTCAGCGCGAGCGTCGACTTCCCCGACCCCGACTCCCCCACGACCCCGTAGGTCTCGCCCCGCTCGACTCGCAGCGACACGTCCGAGAGCACCCCGAGGCGCGCCCCGCGGCGGGCGTACGAGACGTCGAGCCCGGTGATCTCGAGCGCGGGCGGGCGGGCGGCCCGTTCGGTCACCGCTCGATCCTCTCGCGCAGCGCGTCCGCCACCGTCGTCGTCGCCACCACGAGCGTCGCGAGCGCGAGCGCCGGGAACAGCACCACCCACGGCGCCGTCTGCAGGAAGACCCTCCCCAGCGCGACCGAGAGCCCCCAGTCGGGCGACGGCTGCTGGATGCCGAGCCCGAGGAAGGAGAGCGTCGCGACGGCGAACACGGCCGCCGCGAGCCGCACCGTCGCCTCCGTGACCACGAGCGCGGACAGGTTCGGGAGGATCTCGCCGACCATCACGTAGGGCGCCGGGTCCCCGCGCAGCCGCGCCGCCTCGACGTACTCGCGCGAGCGCTCGGTGCGGACCGCGGCGCGGACCGTTCGCGCCGTCAGCGGCGTCAGCACGAGCGCGACGACGACGACGAGGTGGAGGTTCGAGACGCCGGCCACCGAGAGGACGAGGACGGCCCCCACCACGAGCGGGAACGCGAGCACGGCGTCGACGAGCCGCATCAGCACGTCGTCGGCCGTGCCGCCGAGGTAGCCGCCGACCAGGCCGAGCGCGACCCCTGCCGCGACGGCCAGCGCGGCGGCGGCCGGCGCCACGGCCAGCACCGGCGACGCCCCCGCGAGCACGCGGGAGAAGACGTCGCGGCCGAGGTCGTCCGTCCCGAACCAGTGCTCGGAGGACGGGCCCTCGAGGGTGCGGCCGGGCGCGATCGCCTCCGGGTCGTACGGCACGAGGAGGGGCCACGCGAGCGCGTCGACGACCCAGAACGCGAGCACGGCGAGCCCGGCGAGGGTGGCGACGGGACGCGGCGTGCTCACGGCCCATGCCACCCTCCGGCGGAAGCGGCGGGTGCGCTCGTCCCCCGGACGCGGCCCGCCCCCGGCTGCCGTCGGCTCCCAGCGCTCGGCGGCCATCAGGCAGCCCGCCGCAGGCGGGGGTCGAGCGTGGACGCGGCGACATCCGCGGCGAGGTTCGCGGCCATGACCGCCAGCGCCGTCGCGAGCACGCACGCCTCGAGCGCCGCGAGGTCGTGGGCCGTCGCGGAGTCGAGCAGCAGCTTCCCCAGGCCCGGGTACGCGAACAGGGTCTCGACGACGACGAGCCCGCCCACGAGATACCCGACGTGCACGCCGACCGCCGCGATCGTCGGCGGCAGCACGTTCGGGAGCACGTGGACGCCGAGGACCCTGCGCGGCGGAAGCCCTTTCAGCGTCGCCGTGCGCGCGTAATCGGCGCCGAGCACCGTGAGCGTCGCGGCGCGCGCGACCCGCGCGAGCGAGCCGAACAGCGCGAGCGCGAGCACGACGGCGGGAAGGGTGAGCTCGCGGAAGAAGGACGCCGCCGAGTCCGGAACCGCGGCCGAGACGGGGAACCACCCGAGCTCGACGGCGAAGACGATGCTGAGGACCGTGCCGATGACGAACTCGGGCATCGCGAGGAGGGAGACGGCGGCTGCGGAGACGACGGCGTCCACGGCTCCGCCGCGGCGGGCGGCGATCATCCCGAGCGTCACGGCGACCGGCACGGCCAGCGCGAGCGCGTACAGTCCGAGGAGGAGCGAGTTGCCGAGGCGGTCGACGACGAGCGGCCGCACCGGTACCCCGAGCGCCGCCGAGGTGCCCCAGTCGCCGCGCACGAAGTCGCGCAGCCAGTCGGCGTAGCGGACGGCCGCCGGGTCGTCGGCACCGAGCTCCTCGTTCAGCGCCGCCACCTGCTCCTCGCTCGCGTACGGGCCGAGAATCGTCCGTGCGAGGTCGCCCGGCAGCAACTCGACCGTGACGAAGACGAGCACCGACACGAGCAGGAGCGTCAGCAGCGCGAGGCCGAGCCGGCGCAGGAGGAAGCGCGGCAGCGGCGACCGGCCGTCGGCGTCCGCGGGTGCGTCGGTCATCTCGACAGCCACATCGTCGCCAGGTCGACCCGCGGGCCGTGCGCGAGTCCGCCGACCCGTACGCGCGAGGCACGGAGGTCGTCGATCCAGTACGAGATCACGGCGGGGACGGCGTCGTGCTGGATCCGCGCCGCCTCCTCCGCGAGCCGGCGCCGCCGCTGCAGGTCGAGCTCGCCGTCGAACTCGCGCAGCAGCGCCTCGAACCCCTCGTCGCACCAGTGGGCGGAGTTCCACGGCGCGCCGCAGCGGTATGCCGGGCCGATCGTCTGGCTGGCGGTGCCGCGAGAAGCCCAGTCGGTGATGCCGGCGGGGACGGTCAGCCACGGCTGGTTGTCGCCCGAGCCGTAGTACTGCGCCTGGGAGAGGATCTCGAGCGTGACGTCGATCCCGGCGGGCTTGCACATCTCCTTGACGAAGATCCCGTACTGCGGCACGTCCTCGAACTGCTCGATCGTGAGCGTCATCGCGAGCCCGCGCGGATGGCCGGCCTGCTCGAGGAGACGGCGCGCGGCGGCGTGGTCCTGCCGCCGCTGCGGCGGTGCGGCGGGGTGCGTGGGGTAGACCGGCGCGAAGGCGTGGTCGTTGCCGAGGTCGGCCCGCCCGCTGTAGAGCCCCTGGATCAGGGCCGGGCGGTCCAAGGAGAGCGCGATCGCGCGCCGCACGAGCGCCGAGTCGAGGGGCGGCCGGTCGACGCGGAGGTGGAGCGCGCGGTAGGCGCTCGACGGCTCGCGCTGCATGCGGATCGCCGGGTTGTCGAAGAGCGCCTGCGAGCCCTGGTACCGCGCCTCGAGCGTCACGTCCGCCTCGCCCGATTGCAGCGCGAGCACGATCGCCGCGTACTCGGCGTAGTACCGCACGGTGACGGCCTCGAGGTACGGGAGCCCGCGCCGCCAGTACCGGACGTTGCGGACGAACTGCGTCCGCTCGCCCGGGACGTACTCGCGGAGGACGAACGGGCCCGTGCCCACCCCGCCCTGCACGAACGTCCCCGGCTCGTACGTGCGCGGCAGGACGACGGCGCTGTACGTGTACGTCGAGACGAGGTACGGGAAGTCCGCGTACGGCCGGTCGAGGTGGAACCGGACGCGGTGCGTGTCGAGCTTCTCGACGGCGCCGGGCGAGAGGACGCCGCCGAAGGCGGACAGCGCCGAGGAGCCGTTGCGGGGGTCGGAGATCGCGTCGAAGGTGGCGACGACGTCGTCTGCCGTGAGCGTCGAGCCGTCGTGGAAGCGGACGCCGCGACGGAGCTCGAACGTCCACTCCCTCGTCGTCGCGCCGGGTTGCCAGGAGAGGGCGAGCCCCGGCTCGAGGACGTTCCCCGGCCCCGGCCGCGAGAGGTACTCGCAGGCGAGCTGGATGGTCGCGACGCCGCCCGTGTCGAGCACGAACCAGGGGTCGGGCTCGCGTCCGGTGACGGGGGTGCCGAGCACCAGGGTGCCGCCGCGGCGGGGTCGCCCGACGGCCTCGACGCCGCCGTCCCCACCGCCGCACGCCGCGGCCAGGGCCTGCACCGTCGACGCCGACAGCCCGATCACGGCCGCGCGCCGCAGCAGCTCGCCGCGCGAGAGCCTCCCGGCTGCCGCCTCCTCGGCGAGGTGGTGCGCGTAGTCGCGGGCGACGGCCGCACCGTCGCCCTTCGCGTCCGGCCGGGCTAGGCGCACGGGATGTCGGCGTGGATCCGCGTCCCGCCGCCCGGGGGGCTGTCGACGTGGAGGTGGCCGTCCAGCGCCGCGACCCGGTCGGCGAGCCCGCGGAGCCCGGAGCCGCCGTGCTCGTCGGCACCGCCGACGCCGTCGTCCGCGACCGCGACGACCGCCCGTCCGTCCGAGCGTGCCACCTCCACGGTGACGTGTGAGGCCTGTGCGTACTTCGCCACGTTGGCGAGCGCCTCCGAGACGACGTAGTAGACCGCCGCCTCCACCGGCGCGGGCAGCCGCTCGGACGGCGTCGACAGCTGCACCGGCACGGCGCTCCGGGCGGCCACCGCCTCCAGGGCGGGCCCCAGCCCCCGGTCGCTCAGGATCGCCGGGTGGATGCCGCGCGCGAGCTCGCGCAGCTCCTCAAGCGCCTCGGTCAGCTCCTCCCGCACCTGCGCGACGAGCGGCGCGGCCGCCTCGGGGTCGGAGCCGAGCTTCGACTCGACGAGGCGGAGGTTGAGCGACATCGCCACCAGGCGCTGCTGGGCGCCGTCGTGGAGGTTGCGCTCGAGCCGCCGCCGCTCCGCGTCCCCGGCCTCGACGATGCGCGCGCGCGACTCGCGGAGGTCGTCGACCCGCGCGCGGAGCTCCGCGTGGAGCCGCTCGTTCTCGAGGGCGAGCCCGGCGGCCGAGGTCACGGCCTCCAGCAGCTCCGGCGCGTCGAGCAGCGTCGCGTCGTGCACGAGGGCGGCGACGCACTGCCCGTCTCGCTCGACCCGCGTCGCCACCTGGCTGCTTCCCTCCCACGGCAGCTCGAACGGCCGTCCCCGCAGGTCGACGAAGCCGCGCGCGTCCGAGACCCAGTACGCGACGCGCAGCGTCGGGTCGCCGAGCGCGCGGCGGAGCGCGTCGACCAGGGCGCCGGGCGTGCGCGCCGTCTCCAGCTCGCGCACGAGCTCCGCGACCCTGGCCCGCGCCAGGCGGCTGCGGAGGATGCCGGCGAGGATCACGAGCGGCACGGCCGCGCAGGCGAGCAGCGCCAGCCATCCGAGCGTGCGCCCGGCCGACGCCGACGAGCGGTCGGCGACCGCGGCCGCGAGCAGCAGCGCGAGCGCCGCCCCCCCGGAGAGGAGGACCGGCGCGAGCGCGGGCCGCGTGTGCCGGGTCGCCCACCACCAGCGGCGCCAGAGCAGCCACGCGAGCGCTCCGGCGACGACGAGTGCGATCGCCGTCGGCACCCCGCCGAGCGACGACGCGAGCGGCTCGGCGCGCAGCAGGCCTGCCGCGTCGGCCTCGGGCGGGCCGTCGCCGACGGTCGCCGCCCAGAGCGGTGCGAGGAGGACGAGGTCGACGTAGGCCGCGCCGACGACGAGGCGCTCGCGCCGCGAGCCGAGCCGGCCGTTCGGGAACGCGACGAGGACGTGGACGAAGAGCGCCAGGGCACCGAGGACGAGGACGAAGTCGAGCCACGCGGCGAGCGTCGAGTCGCTCGCGCCGACCGCGACCGCGGCGAGCCACGCGAGCCCGGCCGCAGCCATCAGCGCGCCGAGCGGGTTCTCCTCCTCGCGCGCCCACACGACGAGGCCGCTCGCGAGGAACGACCAGCCGACCGCGAGTGCGAGCGCGGCGGCGAGCCAGGCCCCGACGCCGCCTCGGCCGACGAGGACGAACGCCGCCACTCCGAGCACCGCTCCGATCGGCCAGAGCGCGCGCCTTGTCGTGGCCCCCGCCGCGCGCAGCCCGCCGGGGCGGAAGCCTGCCCGCCCGACGTCCAGGCTGGCAGGGCGACTGCTCACGCGCTCGCGGTCCGCTCGTCGAGGAAGCGCGCCAGCGCCTCGCCGGTGATGTCGGCCTTCGTCAGGAACGCCCGGGCGCGGCTCGTCCCAACGAGGTTGCCGTAGTCGTCGGCGGAGCGGATCGACGTGAGCACGACCGGCGGCGCATCCTCCCGCTCCCTGATGCGCGCGGCCACCTCGAACCCGTCGATGTCGGGCAGGTTCACGTCGACGAGGACGAGGTCGGGAGCGTGCTCGGCCGCGGCGGCCACGCCGTCCAGTCCGTTCAGCGCCTCGCCGACGACGGTGAAACCCTCGGACTCGAGCAGCAGCCGGACCGTCGCGAGGAACGACGGATCGTCGTCCACGATCACGATCCGAGGCCGCATCCGGTCAAGCCCATCCACGAGATTCCCTGTTCAAAGTAACCCCGATCGGTCCGTGATGCGAGCAGCGACGGCCGCTCACCGTGCCGCGCGGGCCTCGCCCTCGGCGCCGGCCGCCTCCACGTCCCACTCCGCCCCGAACGCGTGCAGGCGGCGGACG
>DATHTC010000064.1:0-7445 GCA_035463735.1 Gaiellaceae bacterium
GACAACGCCCGCCTCTACCAGCACCAGAAGCACTTCGCCGACACGATGCAGCGATCGCTTCTCCCACGGTCGCGGCCCGAGCTCGAGGGCCTCGAGCTCGGCGACGTGTACGAGCCGTCGTCGCTCGTCGACGTCGGCGGCGACGTCTACGACTTCATCGACTTCGCCGACGGGCGGCTCGCGGTCGTCCTCGGCGATGTGACCGGCCACGGGATCGACGCGGCCGCCGACATGGCGATGGCGAAGTTCGTGTTCCGTTCGCTCGCGCGCGACCACCCCGAGCCCGCCGACTTCCTGGCCACCGCGAACGATGTCGTCTGCGGGGAGATCGCGACCGGCAAGTTCATCACCATGCTGTACCTCACCGTCGACGCGGCGACCGGCGAGCTCGCCTGCGCGAGCGCCGGGCACCCGCGGCCCCGGCTCGTGCCCCCCGACGGCGACGTCGGCGCCGTCGAGGTACGCGGCCTCGCGCTCGGGATCGAGCCCGGCCAGCGCTACGACGAGCTGCGGACGACACTGCCGCGCGGCGCCGCCGTCGTCCTGTACACCGACGGCGTGATCGAGGCGCGGCGCGCGGGCGAGCTCTACGGCGCCGACCGGCTCGACGCGCTGCTGGCGGAGCACCGCGCGCGCCCCGCGGGGGAGCTCGCGCGGACCGTGATCGAGGATTGCCGCGCCTGGGGCGAGGGCGAGCTCGCCGACGACTGCGCCGTCGTCGTCCTCAGGCGCACGTGAGCCGGCACTCGTCGCGTCCCCGGGACGACGCCGACGGTCTCGCGCCCGAGGGCGCCGTGGTGACCGGCACGGGCACGGCGAGCCCCGGGTCGCCGGCGTCGTCCGGCATGCACGAAGAGCTTCGCCGGGGCGGAGCGAGCGCGGCGCGGCGCCGCGAGCGGACGCTGGCGCTGCTCGTGTTCGGCGCGGGCACGGGCACGCTCGCGACCGAGATCGCGGCATCCCGCCTCCTCGCCCCCTACTACGGCTCGTCCACGATCGTCTGGGCGAACCTGATCGGGCTCGTCCTGCTCGCGCTCTCGCTCGGGTACTGGATCGGCGGGCGCGTGTCCGACCGGCGCCCCGAGCCCCGGCTGCTCGGGCAGCTCGTCGTCGGCTCGGGCCTGCTCGTGGCGGCGATCCCGTTCGTGACCGACCCCATTCTCGGCGTCGCCGCGGAGGGGCTCGACGAGCTCTCGGCCGGCGCCGTCGTCGGCTCGTTCTTCGCCGTGCTGCTGCTGTTCGCGCCGCCGGTGTTCCTGCTCGGGATGGTCTCGCCGTTCGCGATCCGCCTGGCGGTGCGGGACGTGGCGACGGCCGGCCAGACGGCCGGGCGGCTGTACGCGCTCTCGACCGCCGGGTCGCTGCTGGGGACGTTCCTCACGGCGCTCGTGCTGATCCCGCTGATCGGCACGCAGCGCACCCTGCTCGCTTCCGCGGCGGTGCTCGTGCTGTCGGGCTCGCTCCTGCTCGGCCGCCGCTGGCTCCTCCTTGGAGGCGCCGTCGCCGCGCTGCTCGCGGTCCCGCCCGGCGCGATCCGGGCGGGCGAGGGACTCGTGTACGAGACGGAGTCGCGGTACCAGTTCGTTCGCGTGACGGAGCAGGACGGCGTCCGGCGGCTGTACCTCAACGAGGGCGTCGCCGTCCACTCCGTCTGGCGTGCCGAGACCGTCCTCACCGGCGGCGTGTGGGACACGTTCCTCGCCGTGCCGACGCTGCTCGAGCGGCCGCCGCGCTCGCTGGCGGTGCTCGGCAACGCGGGCGGCACGGTCGCACGCGCGTTCGGTCGCTTCTACCCGGGAGTCGAGGTCGACGGCGTGGAGATCGACCCCGCGGTGACCGACGTCGCCTACCGCTGGTTCGGCCTCGGCGACAACCCGCGCGTGCGCACCTTCGATGAGGACGCGCGGCCGTTCCTGCGCCGCGTCGAGCGTCGGTACGACCTCGTCTTCGTCGACGCGTACCACCAGCCGTACGTCCCCTTCTACCTCGCCACGCGCGAATTCTTCGAGCTCGTGCGCGCACGCCTCGCTCCGGGCGGCCTCGTCGCGCTCAACGTGGCCTCCGTGCCCGGTGACGAGGCGCTGCTCGACGGCCTCGCAGGCACGCTCGCGGACGTGTTCCCGGAGGTGCGCGTGTGGCCGGCGCTGCGCTTCAACCAGCTGCTCGTCGGGCTGACGGCACCGCCCGCCTCGCGCCCTGCGCCCGACGCCCGGCTCGAGCCCCTGGTCGACCTGCTGCGGCGCGACCTCTCGGGGCCGGTGGAGCCCGCCGGCGACCCGTGGACCGACGACCACGCACCGGTCGAGTGGGTGACCGACCAGATGATCATCCGGTACGCGGTCGAGGGCGGAGGCTTCGACGAGACGCCGCTGCCGACGGCGCCCGACGGATGATCGAGGTGCGCCGCCGCGGCGGACGGCCGTGGCGGATCGGGCACAAGGGCGCCGCCGCGCTCGCGCCGGAGAACACGCTCGCCTCGCTCGAGCGCGCGGTCGCCGAGGGCGTCGACGCGATCGAGTTCGACGTCCTTGCGCTCACGGACGGGACGCTCGTGCTCGCGCACTCCGACGACCTGCGCGAGCTCACCCACGGCGCCGTCGCAGGCCGCGTCGGCGGGCGCGGCCTCGCCGAGCTCCGCGAGCTGTCGCCCGAGCTGCCGACCTTCGAGGAGGCGCTCGCGTACCTCGACGGCACGGACGTCGGGCTCCAGGTCGACCTGAAGTGGCACGGGTACGAGCGCGAGGCCGTCGAGGCGCTGCGCCGGCACGGCCTCGTCGGGCGGACGCTCGTCAGCTCGTTCCACGCGCGGAGCCTGCGGGAGGTCGGCCGCCTCGAGCCGGGGTTGCGGCGCGGGCTCACGTACCCGTACGACCGCTTCCGGCTCTCCAAGCGGCGGCTGCTCGCGCCGGCGACGGTGTCGGCGCTGCTCGCGATCCGGGCCGCGCTCCCGCGTCGCATCGGCGGGATGCTGGAACGGACCGGTGCCACCGTCGCCACGCTCCACTACCTCGTCGCGACGCGCGCCGCGATCCGGCGGTGCCACGCGCTCGGCGCTGCCGTGTGGGTCTGGACGGTCGACGATCCGCGCGCGATGCGCCGCCTCGCGGCGGCCGGCGTGGACGGCGTGATTTCGAACGACCCCGCGCTTCTCGCCGCTACGCTGCCGGGGTGAGGCGGCTCGGTCTCGGCGTCGTGCTGTCGCTGTGCGCGCTCGCGGGCGCGCTCGCGGCCGTGCTCGCGGCCGGCGACGTCGCCGCCGCCGTCGGCACCACCGGGACCGATACGACCGGCACGGCGACGACGACCGTCACCACCACGCCGCCCGCGACCACCGCGCCGGCCGTGTTGCCGGAAGGCGTGAGCGTCGGCGGCGTCCTGGTCGGCGGGCTCGACCCGGAGACGGCAGCGGCGATCGTCCGGACGGCATTCGAGGCACCGCTCGTGGTCGCGGTGGCGGGCAAGACGCTCCAGCCGTCGCCTGCGAGCCTCGGTGCCGTCGGGTACGTCCAGAACGCGGTCGCGAAGGCGCGCACCGCGCCGCCTGCGAGCGACGTGCCGCTCACGGTCCGCGTCGACGGGCGGAAGGTGCGCGCGTACGTCGCGAAGGTCGCCAAGCGGCTCGACCGCGCGCCGAAGGACGCCCGGGTGGTGCTGCGCAGGCTCCGCCCGCTCGTCGTGCCCGAGAAGCCCGGGCGGAAGCTCGACCGTGTCGGCGCAACCGCGGCGATCGTGGCTGCGCTGCGCGCGAACGAGCGCCTCCCGCTCGGGCTGCGCTTCACGCCGGTGCGGGCGCAGGTGACGCGGAAGACCATCGGGCCGGTGGTCGTGATCCGGCGCGGGTCGAACAGCCTCTTCCTCTACAACGGGATGCGGCTGCGGCGGACGTTCCGGGTCGCGACCGGCTCGAGCAGCTACCCGACACCGCTGGGGCGCTTCCGCGTCATCGCGATGTGGAAGAACCCGTGGTGGTACCCGCCCGACTCGGACTGGGCGAAGAACGAGGACCCGATCCCGCCGGGCCCCGGCAACCCGCTCGGCACGCGCTGGATGGGCATCTCCTCCCCCGGCGTCGGCATCCACGGCACGCCGGACGCCGCGTCCCTCGGCTACTCCGTCTCCCACGGCTGCATCCGCATGGCGATCCCCGAGGCCGAGTGGCTGTTCGAGCGGCTCCGCGTCGGCGCTACCGTGTTCATCGTGCGCGCGTGACCCTCGAGCGCCTCAGGCTCGTCGCCCAGATCTGCGCCGTCGGCCTCGTCGCGTCGTTGCTCGTGCTGCTCGTGTGGAAGGTGACGCGGGAGGAGGAGGGCGCCGGGATCGCCAGGGCGCTCTCGCTCGGCGAGCCCGTCGCGGCGCCCGACTTCGACCTGCCGCGGCTCGACGGCGACGGGACGATCTCGCTCGCGTCGCTCGCGGGCAAGCCGGCGATCATCAACTTCTGGGCCTCCTGGTGCAAGCCGTGCGAGGAGGAGGTGCCGGTGCTCGAGCAGACCTGGCGCGAGCACCGCGACGAGGGCCTGGTCGTGCTCGGGATCGACTCGCAGGACTTCGAGGGCGACGCTCGCGCGTTCGCACGCGAGAACGGGATCTCGTACCCGATCGTGCACGACGGGCCCGGCGACACGATGCGCGCGTTCGACCTGACGGGGTTCCCCGAGACGTACTTCCTCGACCGGGAAGGACGGCTCGTCTGCGGGCACATCGTCGGCGGCGTCCACGTGAACGACGAGATCGAGGGGAAGTTCCAGGAGTGCGTGGAGCAGGTGCTGCGCTCGTAGCCGCGCTGCTGCTCGCGGCGCCCGCGCTCGCCGCCGAGTCGCGGCCGACCGTCGCGGACCTCGAGGACGAGGTCGTCTGCCCCACGTGCAAGACGACGCTGGACATGTCCACCGCGCCGGTGGCCGAGCGGATGCGCGCCTTCATCCGCGCGCGGATCGAGGCGGGCGACTCGAAGGCGGAGATCAAGGCGGAGCTCGTAGACCAGTTCGGCCCCGGCGTGCTCGCCGAGCCGCCGAAGCGCGGCTTCGACCTGCTCGCGTGGGCGCTCCCGCTCGCGGGCGCGGTCGCCGCGGTCGCGGTCGTCGGCGCGGCCGCCTGGCGCTGGAGCCGCCGTCGCGTCCCCGCGGGGGAGCCTCCCGATGACGCGCCGCTGCCGCCCGAGGACGAGCGGCGGCTGGACGAGGCGCTCGCGCGCTTCGACGGCTGAGGCGCCCGCGTGCTCGGCCGCATCCCGATCGCCTACGCCGCCGGCGTCGCCTCCGTCGTCTTCCCCTGCGTGCTCCCGCTCGTCCCCGGCTACCTGTCGGCGGTGACGGCGGTCGAGGCGTCGCGGCTCGGCACGCCGGGCACGGCGATGCGTGTCGTCCGCGGAACGCTCCCGTTCTTCGCGGGCTTCACGACGGTCTTCGTGCTCCTCGGCGTCGCCGCCGCGGCGGTAGCCGAGCAGGTGGGCGCGCGCACGCAGGCGTGGATCGCGGGCTTCGTCCTCGTCGTCTTCGGGCTCTCGTTCATGGGATTGCTGCCGCTCCCGAAGCGGCTCGTCGGGACCGGCCTGCTCCGGCGGGCGCGCGGCAGCGGCTCGAGCGCGGCGCTCGGTGCGGCGTTCGCCGTCTGCGCGGCGCCGTGCATCGGCGGCGTGCTGGCAGGGATCCTGGTCCTCGCCGGCGATGCCGGCACGGTCGTGCGCGGCGCCGTGCTGCTCTTCTTCTACTCGGCGGGGATCGCGACGGCGTTCCTCCTCGCCGGGCTCGCCTTCACGCGCGCGATGGCGGCGTTCCGGTGGCTGCGCGACCGGTACGTGTACGTGCAGGCGGTGAGCGGCGCCGCGCTCGTCGCGCTCGGGCTGCTCCTCTTCTTCGACCGCTACTACTGGCTGCAGGTGTATGTCAAC
The DNA here is from genome assembly GCA_035463735.1 of Gaiellaceae bacterium. Classification (GTDB taxonomy): domain Bacteria; phylum Actinomycetota; class Thermoleophilia; order Gaiellales; family Gaiellaceae; genus DATHTC01. The sequence goes on from DATHTC010000064.1 coordinate 5,891, forward strand.
CGGGCGCTCGAGCGACTCGGGATCGACAGTCTCTAGAGCTCCGGCGGCGCCAGCGCGAGCGAGCCGGCGGCGACCCGACGCTGCGCCTCCTCCACCGTCCGCAGGAGCGGGAGGAGCTCGAGCCCGCGGTGCGCCGGCGCGTACGGCACGAGCCGACGCGCAGCCTTCTCCAGCTGGCGGCCACAGCCGACGTGGTTGCCGCGCCCGGCCTGGTACCAGGCGACGGCGACGTGGACGAGCCCCTGGAAGAAGTCCCGCTCCGCGGGGGCAGCTGCTCGCCAGGCGAGCTCGAGCTCCTCGTGCGCAGCGAACCACTCGCCCCGTCGCAGCAGCTCCAGGCCCGCTCTGTACGGGCCGTCGACCGCCGCCGCCCTCTCGACGCCCATCCGACGATTTTGTACGCTCGGCGGCGTGTCGACGATCCTGCTGTGTGGGGTCGACCTTTTCTTCCGCGCCAAGCTCGAGGGGTTGCTCCCCGAGCACCGTCTGGTCACGACCGACAGCGCCGACACGCCCGAGCTCGTGATCGCGGACGTCGCCCGGGTCGACCCGGACGAGGTCGCCGACGCCTATCCCGACGTGCCGATCCTCGGCTTCACGAACCACACCGACACGGCCGGTCTGCGCGCCGCCAACGCGGCGGGGTTCGACCAGGTGCTTGCGAAATCGTCGCTCGTGGAGCGGTGCCGCGAGGTCGTCGACCGGCTCGTGGCCACCTGACGCGCGCGCTCGAACGCCCTCGCTAGAGTGCCCCGCGGATGACGTACATCATCGCGGAACCCTGCATCGACATCAAAGACCGCTCCTGCGTCGACGTCTGTCCCGTCGACTGCATCCACGAGGGCGACCGCATCCTCGTGATCGATCCCGAGGAGTGCATCGACTGCGGCGCCTGCGAGCCGGAGTGCCCCGTGGAGGCGATCTTCCCGGAGGACGCGCTGCCGGACAAGTGGGACGCCTTCGTGCCGATCAACTACGCCTACGGCGAGGGCTTCGACGTCGTCAACCGGCTCGTCGACGAGTACGCGACCGAGCACAACGTTCAGAACGAGCCAATCCAGTAGGGCGGAGCGATGCGGCCGAAGACGCTCGACCACATCGCGCTCTGGGTCACCGAGCGCGACGCGATCGCCGACTACTGCGAGCGCGCGTTCGGCATGCACGTGATCGAGCGCACCGACCGCTTCACGCTCGTCGGCGTCGACGCGCGCCGGGGGAAGCTCACGCTGTTCGACGCCGAGGGCCCGCGCGAGCGGGGCGTGCTCAAGCACGTCGCTCTGCGCGTCGCGAGCCTCGACGGAGGCCCGCGGTTCGAGGAGGTCTCGGGCGGGCTCGTGCTCGGCGTCGTCGAGCACCCGACCGATCTCGACTACGACCTCGACCACGTGGCGCTCTTCGCAGCCGACCCCCAGGCGACGGCGGAGGCGTGGACGCAGCTCGGCTTCACCCGCGCCGAGCCCGGGCCGGGGGGCGTGCCGAGAGTCGAGGTCGCGGGCGCGTACGTCGAGCTCCACCCGGGCGACGCGCAGGCGGTCGAGCGTCCCTTGCTGAACCA
>DATHTC010000065.1:0-2249 GCA_035463735.1 Gaiellaceae bacterium
GAACTCGCCCGCGAAGCGTTTCTGCTCGCGCGCGATCGCGAGCCGCTCGTCGATCTGACCGGAGCTCTCGGTCGCACGCGCGCGCAGCCGCCGCTCGAGCTCCTCCAGCGGCGCGTCGACGAAGACGGTGACGGCGCCGGGAACCTCGTCCCGCACGTGGAGAGCGCCCTCGATCTCGAGGTCGAGCAGCGGCGCGCGCCCCTCGCCGTGGATGCGGTCGATCTCCGAGCGGAGCGTGCCGTAGCGGTTGCCGACGTACTCGACCCACTCGAGCAGCCCCTCCTCCGCGACGAGCCGGTCGAACTCGGAGTTCGACTTGAACCAGTAGTGGACGCCGTCCACCTCTCCCGGCCGGCGCTCGCGCGTCGTCGCGGACACCGCGAGCTCGAGCCGGCCGGGCAACCGCCGCAGCAGCTCCCGCTCCAACGTCCCCTTGCCGGCGCCGCTCGGCCCGGTGATGACGAAGACCTTCAGCGGCCTACCGGTGCGGCCCGGAATGGTCCCTGGCGGTCGGGGTGCGGGGCATCAGCGGTTGAAGAGCGCAATCAGCTCGCCGCGCTGCCGCTCCGAGAGACCGCCGACCGTCTTCGACTGGCTGATGCGGCACTGGTTCAGGAGCTTCGCCGCCTTCACGCGCCCGAACTTCGGCACCGCCATGAGGATGTCGAACACCTTCGCGGTCTCGACGCACAGTGGCGGATTCCGCAGGACGTCCTCGATCCCAACGCGCCCGTCCTTCAGGTCCTTCTTCAGCTTCGCCCGCCGCACGCGGATGTCGTTGGCGCGCTTGAGCGCCTCCATCCGCTGGTCGAGCGAGCGCTGCGGCGCCTGCACGTGAGTCTTGGGCGTAACCACGAGTGCGGGAGTCTAACAGCCTGCCGTACCCCGTCAATGCGAAGCGTTTTTGCCGATTAGCAGGGATTTTTCCACATCTTCCACAGCGGTGTGGAAGTCGCTTCGGACCGTGTCGTGCGCGAGTCCCACGGCCTGCTCCGGGCGGTGGAGGCCGAGCGCGCCGAGCTCGGAGGCGAGCTCCGCGCGTACCCGCGACGGCGCGTCGGGGTCGGCGAAGAGGATCGTCCCGAGCGCCACGTGGGACGCCCCAGCCGCGAGCAGCTCGAGCGCGTCGCGGCCGCTCCGCACCCCTCCCATCCCGACGATCGGGAGCCGGGTCGCGCGGTGGCACGCGAAGACGGCGGCGAGGGCGATCGGCTTCAGGGCCGGTCCCGAGAGGCCGCCGACGGCGGTGCCGAGGCGCGGTCGCAGGGTGCGTTCGTCGAGCGCGAGCCCGCGGATCGTGTTGACGAGGCTGAGGCCGTCGGCGCCGGCGTCGGCCACGGCCCGGGCGACCTCCGCGAGGTCCCACGTCGCCGGCGAGAGCTTCGCCCACAGCGGCAACGCCGTCGCCTCGCGGCACGCGGCGACGATCTCGGCCGCGGTCTCGGGCGCGTCGTCGACGTTCGGGCAGGAGAGGTTCAGCTCGATCGCTTCGACTCCGTCGAAGCGTCGGAGAGCCGCACACGTCGCGGCGTAGTCGTCGGCGCAGAACCCCCCGACGGAGACCCACACGGGAAGGCCCTCGAGCTCTCTGACCAAACGCGGCAGCGTTTGGCCTAGGAACCGCTCGCGACCGGGGTTCGCGAGCCCGATCGAGTTGAGCAGGCCGACGTCCGTCTCCGCGATCCGCACCGGTGGGTTGCCCCCGCGCGGCAGCGGCGTGACCGTCTTCGTCACGAACGCGTCGAGGCTGCGCGCGACCTCCGGAGCCGTGAGCGCATCCAGGCAGCCGGACGCGTTGAGGATCACGCAGTCCTCCCCTCGATGCCGCCGGCAACGCTCGCCGGCGGAGCCGGGCTCCGCCCGGCGGGAGCCGCACAACCGTCGGCGTCTCCTGCACCACGCAGGAGGGGGCCAACGGGGGAACCATGGGTCCCCCCGTTCTGAAGGACGGGGCCTTCGACGCAGAGGCGCTTCCACTCGCCGTCGATCTCGACCGCGCAGCCGTAGCAGGCCCCGTACCCGCACGCCATCGGCGCCTCCCACGCGAGCTGGGCCTCGGGCGCGAGCGCCCGCACGGCCTCGAGCATCGGCTCCGGCCCGCACGCCAGCACGTCGAACCCGTCCGGGATCCGCTCGGTGACGTACGTCGGCTCGAGCACGACCTCGGCGTTCGGCACCAGCTCCGCAGCCTCCGCGTGCCAGGCGCTCCGAAACCCGAGCAGGGCCGACGGCCCACCGAGCATCTCCGA
>DATHTC010000066.1:0-15212 GCA_035463735.1 Gaiellaceae bacterium
CCACCGTGGACCCGGTGTCGCTCGCGTTCGAGGTCGTGCCGCTGCTGCTGCTGTTCGAGCTCTCGATCTGGCTGGCGGCGTTCATGGAGCGGCGCTGGGCACGCGCGGGCGTGCTCTGGGCCGCGCCCGAGTAGTGGAGACGTATTCGGCGGACTGGGTGCTCCCGATCGAGGGGGCGCCGATCCCCGACGGCGCCGTCGTGGTCGAGGGCGGCCGGATCACGGCCGTCGGCGCGGCCGCCGAGCTCGGGGCCGGCGAGCGATTCGAGGGTGCCGCGATCGTCCCGGGCTTCGTCAACGCGCACACGCACCTCGAGTACGCGGTCTATGCGGGCTTCGGCGACGGGCTCCCCTTCGCGCCGTGGCTGCAGGTGCACATCGAGCGCAAGCAGCGGCTCGACTTCGCCGACATGCTCGACATCGCCCGGCTGGGCGCGGCCGAGTGCCTGCGCTCGGGAATCACGACCGTCGCCGACTACAGCTACGCCGGCGCCGCCGCGGTCGCCTGTGCCGAGCTCGGACTGCGAGGCATCGTCTACCTGGAGGTCTTCGGCCGCGAGCCGCGCGAGGCGCTCGAGGGCTGGGAGCGGACGCGGACGCGGGTCGAGGATTCGTTCGGCGACGCGCTCGCGCTGGGCGTCTCGCCGCACGCGCCGTACTCCTGCTCCGAGGCCGTGTTCGAGGCGTGCGCCGGGCTGGGGCTGCCGCTCGGGACGCACCTGTCGGAGAGCCCCGGGGAGAACGAGTGGCTCGTCCACGGGCGCGGCGAGATGGCGCCGCTCGCGCGCCTGTTCGTCGAGCCGAGGGGCGAGACGGGCGTCGCCACGCTCGACCGCATCGGCCTGCTCGGCCCCGACCTGCTGGCCGCGCACTGCGTCCAGCTCGACCCCGACGAGGTCGGGCTCGTCGGCGAGCGCCGCGTCCGGGTCGCCCACTGCCCGCGCTCCAACGCGCTCCTCGGCTGCGGGATCGCACCCGTGTCGGACCTCCGGCGTGCGGGCGCCGTCGTCGGGATCGGGACGGACAGCCCCGCGTCGGCGCCGTCGCTCGACCTGTTCGAGGAGCTGCGGGCCGCCGTCTACGCGGCGCGGGCCCGCGAGCGGCGCCCCGACGCGCTCACGGGCGCGGAGGCGCTGGAGCTCGCGACGCTCGGCGGGGCGCGCGCGCTCGGTCTGGGGGCGGAGATCGGGTCGCTCGTGCCCGGGAAGCGCGCCGACCTCACGGTGGTGTCGCTCGACGGCTCGGCCTGGGAGCCCTGGGAGGACCCCGCCACGGCGGTCGTCCTCGGCGGAACACCGACCCGGGTACTCTTGACCGTGATCGATGGCCAGGTCAGGTACCGAAGAGATGAGTTCGAATGGCACGCGCTGACCGCCGGCGCGAGGCGCGCGCGAAGCCGGTTGCTGCGGGCGCCGACCGCTACCAGAGCGCCTACGTCGGCACGGAGGAGCTCTTCTTCCAGCGGCTCCGCCGGCGGGCGAAGTGGATCTTCGTCTTCCTCGCCCTCGTCTTCGGCCTGAGCTTCGTCGCCTTCGGCGTCGGCTCGGAGGTGCCCGGCGGCGTCGCCGACATCCTCCAGGGCCGCGCTCCGTCCGTCGGCGGCGACGTCGACGAGCTGCGCGAGCGGACGCAGGAGAACCCGCGGGACGCGGAGGCGTGGCGCGAGCTCTCCTCCGCGCTGCAGCAGGCGGGCCGGCAGGACGAGGCGATCGCCCCGCTCGAGCGCTACACGGCGCTGCGACCGCGCGACACGTCCGCGCTGAGCCAGCTCGCGACCCTGTACCTGATCCAGGCCTCGACGCTCCGCGACCAGCTCCAGGCCGCCCAGGTGAACGCCGCCCTCGCGAATCCCGGCGAGAGCTTCGCGCTCCCCGCCGACTCGCCCTTCGGTCAGGCCTTCGGCTCGATGCCGGTCAGCGACGCGGTGGCCTCGAAGGCGTCCGAGCAGCTCAACGACCTCTACACGCGGACGACGCGCGCGTACGAGCAGGCGAAGCTGAAGTACGCCCAGCTCGCGACGCTCCAGCCCGAGGACGCGAGCGTGCAGCTCCAGCTCGCCGAGGCCGCCACGAACTCCAACGACCTGCCCTCGGCGATCGCCGCGTACGAGCGCTTCCTCGAGCTCGCCCCGGACGACCCGAGCGCGCCCGTCGTGCGCCAGGAGCTCGAGCGGCTCCGCGCGGCGTCCTCCACCGGCGCCGGTTAGACTCCCGCGCCAGGGCACGAGGACTGCCGAACGACGACGTCGGGAGAACGATGAACTTCGACATTCAGACGGAGCAGCTGGGCGAGGAGACGTACGTCATCTCGCTCGCGGGCGAGGTCGACCTGTACACGGCGCCGGAGTTCAAGCAGCAGCTGCTCGAGGTGATCTCCGAGGGCGGGAAGAACGTCGTCGTCGACTTCTCGAACACGACGTTCATCGACTCGACGACGCTCGGCGTCCTCGTCGGCGGCGTCAAGCGGCTCCGGGCGAACGAGGGCCAGCTGTCGCTCGTCTGTAGCGACCGGAACATCACGAAGATCTTCGAGATCACCGGGCTCGACCGCGTGTTCACGATCTACGCGACACGCGACGAGGCGACCTCCGCCGTCGGCTCCGGACAGACGCCCGCCTAGGGTTGCGACGCCGCCTCGTCACCGCGCTCGCCGCCGCGGCCGCGCTGCTCGCGCTCGCCGGCTGCGGCTCCGAGGCGCACGTCGAGGAGGCGACGAACACGTCGCGCGGGAAGGAGCTCTTCACGGCGAACTGCGGCCAGTGTCACGCGCTCGCGGACGCCGGCACCCGCGGCGTGATCGGCCCGAACCTCGACGACGCGTTCCATTCGGTGCGCGTGAAGCAGGGCTTCGACGAGTCGACGATCCGCGACGTCGTCCGCGGCCAGATCGCCTACCCGACCGAGAACCCGCCGGCCGGCGGCCAGGGGATGCCCGCGGACATCGTCACCGGCGACGACGCCGACGCGGTGGCCTCCTACGTCGCCGCGGTGGCGGGGCTGCCCGTGCAGGAGCAGCCCGGCGGAGGCGGCGACGCCGACTCCACCGACGGCAAGACGATCTTCGCGGCGAACTGCGCCAGCTGCCACACGCTCGCAGACGCCGGCTCGAGCGGCACGATCGGGCCGAACCTCGACGAGTCGCAGCCGTCGGTCGAGCTCGCGGTCGACCGCGTCACCAACGGCATGGGGAACATGCCGGCGTTCGAGGGCGACCTCACCGAGGAGCAGATCCAGGCCGTCGCCGAGTACGTCGCGCAGAGCGCCGGCGGCCGCTAACCGCCGACGCCGCCCGCCTCGCGCTCGGCGTCGAGGTCGACCACCACGTGCGCGATCGGCAGCGCATAGCGCTCGCGCGCGAGCTCGACGACCCGCCGCTCGAGCCAGTGCGAGCGACCCTCGGGGTGGGTGGCGATCACGACCTCGTCGGCGCCGAACGTCCGCAGCGCGTCCTCGAGCGCCTGGAGCGGGTCGTCGTCTCCGACGGTGCCGTCGGCGTCGATCCCCAGCGCCCGGAGGCGCGCGAGGCTGCGGTCGAGCCGCTCGGAGGCGGCCGCCCGCGCGGGGTCCTCGTCCGAGGTCCAGTGGCGCAGGCGGGAGTTCAGCGCCGGGCACACCACGAGCACCTCGGTCCGGAACCCCTCGCTGCGCCGGACGATCTCGTCGCGCAGCGCCGCGCCCCCCACGGTCTCGTTCGCGACCACGAGCAGCCGCTTCTCGTCGTCGGCGCCGCGGTGGACCGGCGCCGTCTGCGGCCGCCGCTCGAGGTCGCGGGCACGCACGTACGCGAAGAGCACCGCGAGCGTGACGACGACCCAGGCGATCACGGCCGCCGTCGTCCCCAGCAGGAGCTTCGCGGCCACGATGATCGCGAAGGCCGCGACCGTCAGGAGCAGGAAGCGGTACGCCGCGGCCTCGCTCCGGAACGGGTTCTCCATCGAGCGTGACGCTACAAGATGTAGACCGTCGCGTAGACGACGATCCACATGACGTCGACGAAGTGCCAGTAGATGCCCGGCACCTCGACGCCGTGGTGGTGCTCGGGGGTGAAGTGGCCGCGGAACGCGCGCACGGTCGCCACCGACAGCAGGATCAGGCCGACGGCCACGTGCGCACCGTGGAGGCCCGTGAGCCCGTAGAAGATCGAGCCGATCGCCCCGTCCTTGGGCGCGAACCCGAGCCGCGAGTACTCGAGCATCTGCGTGAAGAGGAAGGTCGCGCCCATCGCCAGGGTCAGCACGAGGCCGGCCTGGAGCCCCGCGCGCGAACCGCGCTTGATCGACTGCAGGGCCCAGTGCATCGTGAACGACGAGGTGACGAGGATCGCCGTGTTCACGCCCGCGACGAAGACCGGCAGGTGGATCCCCTCCGGCGGCCACTGCGTCACGTCCGGGTTGACGACGCGGACGAAGAAGTACGCGGTGAAGAACGAACCGAACAGCATCACCTCGGAGGCGATAAAGAGCAGGATCCCGAGGACGACCGGGCTGATCCGCGACGAGTAGTGGGGCGGCGGCGGGCCGTGATGCTCGAGCTCGTGCGCCTCGACGTGCGTCGTCACTCGGCGGTCACCGCCCCGATCTCCTCTGGCGCGACGACGACGTGCTCGACCGGGACGCCGGCGTCCTTCCGCAGCCGCGCGACGAGGTCGCGCCGGAGCCAGCTCGACCCCGTCTGCTCGGGGAAGGTGGAGACGATGATCTCGTCGACGCGCTCGTCGCGGACCGCGTGCATCGCGGCCGCGTAGGGGTCCGGGTGCGCGACCTGCCCGTGGGCGTCGATCCCGGCCGCCCGCAACGCGGTGACGGCGCGCTTCAGCCGCCGCTCGGCCTCGGAGTGGTCGCCCATCCCCGGGTCGCTCTGCGGCGAGACGAGGAGGAAGCTCGCCCCGCCCCGCGCGGCACGCTCGCGGATCCGCTCCAGCAGCGGCTCGCCCAGCACCGTCTCGTTGGCGATCACGAGCACGTTCGCCTGTGCGCCCTCCTCCCGCCCGACCTCGACCTCGACGTGGTCGACGTCGAGCTCGCCGGCGGACCTGCGGATCTGCTCGACGACGTTGCGACGCAGCCACCCCGACCGCTGCCTGGGGTGCGTGGAGACGAGGATCCGCGTCACGGGCGGCTCGAGCGTCGCCAGCGCGTCGCGCACCGAGTCGACCGGCCCCTCCTCGTTCACGAAGCCCTGCGCGGCGACGCCGGCCTCGCGCAGCGCCGCCAGCGACCGGTCGAGCCTGCGACCTGCCGCCGCGCGGCGCGTGTCGTCGTACACGACGTAGCCCTCGCGGGGGACGTTCACCGGCGCGACCACCGTCACCACGACCCCCTCGCCCGCGCGCTCGCGCACCGCCTCCACGAGCCGCCTCCCCGCGACCGTCTCGTTCGCGACCACGAGCAGGTGCTCCGTCATCGGTGCGCCGGCACCTCCTGCAGCGCGCCGGCGCGGTCCCCGTTCAGGAGCGCGTGCCGCGCGCCCGGGACGCCGTACTCGTACGGCGAGCCGACGACCTGCGGCACCTGGTCGAAGTTGAAGATCGGCGGCGGCGAGCTCACCTGCCACTCGAGCGTGAGCGCGCGCCACGGGTTCGCGCCCGCGACGGGGCCGCGCGCCCACGAGGTCAGCATGTTGTAGAGGAAGACCAGCACCGAGGCGCCGAGGAAGAAGGACGCGATCGAGATGAAGAAGTTCCAGTTCGCGAACTCGTCCGCGTAGTCGGCGACGCGCCGCGGCATCCCCTGCACGCCGATCAGGTGCATCGGGAAGAAGGTCGCGTTGAAGCCGACGAACGTCATCCAGAAGTGCAGCTTCCCGAGGCGCTCGTCGTACATGCGCCCGGTCATCTTCGGGAACCAGTAGTAGATCCCGGCGAAGATCGTGAACACGGAGCCGCCGAACAGCACGTAGTGGATGTGCGCGACGACGAAGTACGTGTCGGACACGTGGATGTCGATCGGGACGGCGCCGAGGTAGATCCCGGACAGGCCGCCGATCACGAACATCGAGACGAAGCCGAGCGCGAACAGCATCGGCGTCGTGAAGTGGAGCTTTCCCTCCCACAGGGTCGCCAGCCAGGAGAAGACCTTGATCCCGGTCGGCACCGCGATCAGCAGCGTCGTCAGCATCATCGGTACGCGGAGCCACGAGGCCATGCCCGACACGAACATGTGGTGCGCCCACACCGAGAAGCCGAGGAAGAGGATCGCCATCAGCGACAGCGCCATCAACCGGTAGCCGAAGATCGGCTTGCGCGCGAACACCGCGATCACCTCGGAGACGATCCCGAAGCCGGGCAGCATCATGATGTAGACGGCGGGGTGGCTGTAGAACCAGAAGATGTGCTGGTAGCCGAGCACGTAGCCGCCCTGCTCCGGCCCGAAGAAGTCGGTGTGCAGCACGCGGTCGAACATCGCGAAGAACTGCGAGCCCGCGATGAACGGCGTGGCGACGACGACGAGCAGCGAGGTGGTGAAGTTCGCCCACACGAGCAGCGGCATGCGCCAGAAGGTCATCCCCGGCGCGCGCATCGTGATGATCGTGACGAGGAAGTTCAGCGCCGTCGCGATCGACGACGCGCCCGCCCACTGCACCGCCATCTGGAAGAAGAGATTCCCGTCGGGATTCACCACCGACAGCGGCGCGTAGCCCGTCCAGCCGGCGCCGAACGCGCCGCCGGGGACGACGAAGCTTGCGAGCATGATCACGCCCGCGACCGGCAGCATCCAGAACGAGAGCGCGTTCAGCCGCGGGAACGCCATGTCGGCCGCGCCGAGCATCAGCGGCACGACGAAGTTCGCGAGCCCGGCGAACGCGGGGATGATGAAGAGGAAGATCATCAGCGACGCGTGGACGCTGATGAGGCCGTTGAAGGTCTGCGGGTCGACGAACTGCGTGCCGGGCTTCGCCAGCTCGGCGCGGAAGATCATCGCGAGCAGGCCGCCGACGATGAAGAAGAAGATCGTCGTCGTCACGTACTGGACGCCGATCACCTTGTGGTCGGTGTTGACGCGGAAGTAGTCGTGCCACGAGGTCGCGCCGTGACCCGAGTGGTCCTCGGGCCGCGTCGGGCGGCCGCTGATGTAGTAGAGCCAGTAGTCGAAGCAGCCGATCCCGGCCAGGTAGCCGATCGGAGCGGCGGTCAGGAACGAGACGGTGACGATCGGCGGCCAGTACCAGACCGGGTCCCAGCCGGCGAGCGCGCGGATGCCCACGACCAGGCCGAGGCCGATGGCGCCGAAGAGCGGGGTCATCCAGAGCACGCGGAGCCACCCCGGCGCGGTCAGCCGCCGCCATCCGGTCGGCGGCGGGGCGGGCACGTGCGCGTGCACGCCGTCGTGGTGCTCGATCGTCGTGCTCGTCAACTCTCGCCCTCCGCCTCGGACTCCGATTCTCTCAGCCACGCGTCGTAGTCGTCCTGGGACATCACGATCGCGCTCGTGCGCATCACCGAGTGCCCGAGCCCGCACAGCTCGGTGCAGATCACGTCGTACTCGCCGACCTTCGTCGGCGTCACCACGATCTCGGTGTCGATGCCCGGAACGGCGTCCTGCTTCTGGCCGAACTCGGGCACCCAGAACGAGTGGATCACGTCGAGCGCCGTCAGCTGGAGCACGGTCGACCGGTTCACCGGCAGGCGCAGCTCGCCGGAGCGGGCGCCGTTCTCGTAGTCGAAGCGCCACGCGAACTGCTGCGCGACGACGTCGATCCGGTTCGGGTTCGCGCCCGCCGCGTCGTTTCGCGCGAGCACGATCGTGCTGGCGACGACGATCGCGAGCACGAGCACGGTCGGAATCGCCGTCCACACGATCTCGATCCCCGTGTGGCCGTGGATCGGCTTGCCGTCGGTGTCGTCCCCGGGCCGAGCCCGGAACTTCACGGCCGCGTACAGGAGCATCGCGGTGACGAGCCCGAAGATGAAGACGCAGATCGCGGTCGTCAGCCAGAAGACGAAGTCGATCCCGTCGCGCTCCTCGGCCGCGTTGTCGGGCAGCCACGGGATGAAGAAGGCGACGGCAAACGCGACGGCGCTCGCGGCCAGCGCGACGACGACCATCGTGATGACGGCTCCCCTGCGCAACCCAGGCGCGAGCCTAGCTCATCGACAGCGGGGGCGTGCCGTAACCGCAAAGCGGCTTGCGCCGTTGCACAGGCGACCCCCACGGTCACCCGAGAACAGCCTCATCGTCCGGGAGACGAACCGAAAAGGAGACCCCCATGGGAATCGGAGTGAGCCTGATCCTGATCGCCGTCGGAGCCATCCTCACCTGGGCCGTGTCGGCCGAGGTGTCCGGCGTCGACCTCCAGACGATCGGCGTGATCCTGCTCGTCGTCGGCATCGCGGGCGCGTTGCTCTCGCTCGTGTTCTGGTCGTCCTGGGGCGGCCCGGGCGCGGCGTCGCGCCGGCGCACCACCTACGTCGAGGACGCACCGGTCGACCGCTAGGGCGACCGGCCTCTCGACCCGTTTCGCCGAGCGGGGCGGCTCCGAGCCGCCCCGCTTCGTCAGTCGACGCCCGGCAGGTCGACGACGAAGACCGAGCCGCGGGGCTCCTTCGGCTCCACCCAGATCCACCCGTCCATACGGCGGACGAGCTCGCGGCAGATGTAGAGCCCGAGCCCGGTCCCGCCCACGCCGCGCGTGAGGTCGGGGTCCAGGCGGTAGAACTTCTCGAACACCCGGTCGCGCTCGCCCAGGGGCACGCCGAGCCCCTCGTCGCTGACCGCGAAGCGCACGCGCCCGCCGACGGCCGCGACCCGCACCTCGATGCGCCCGCCGTCGGGCGAGTACTTCACGGCGTTGTCGACGAGGTTCGCCAGCACCTGCCGCACCTTGTCGGAGTCGACGGCGACCTCGGGGAGGCCGTCTCCCGCGTACAGCTCGATCGAGAACCCGTCGGGCAGGTGCGTCTGCGCCGCGCTGACGACGCGACCCGCGAGCTCCCGTGCGTCGCAGTGCTCGATGCGGACGTGGAGCCCGCCGGACTCGATCCTGCTCGTCCACAGGATGTCGTTCACGATCCGTGCGAGCCGGTCCGCCTCGTCCGCGACGACCGCGAGGAGCTCCCGTCGCAGCTCCTCGGAAAGCGCGAGCTCGGAGCGGCGGAGCGTCAGCGCGGCACCGTAGATCGCGGCGAGCGGCGTCCGCAGCTCGTGCGAGATGGTGGAGACGAACTCGCTCTTCAGCCGCTCGAGACCGCGCTCCTCGGTTACGTCGCGGAAGGCGTAGACCGTCCCGGACCCGAACGACACCGCCGTGGCCGAGAGCCAGAGCTCGCTCCCGCCGAGCTCGACCGGCACCGTCTCGCCGCTGCTGACGCGCGCGTCGGCAGGCGTGACGGTGGGGACGCGGCTCGCGAACTCCTCCCACTGCGGGATCGCCTCGCGCGCCGGCCGGCCCTCGACGTCCTCGGCGCGGAGCCCCGTGATCGCCGCCGCCGCGGGGTTCCAGAGGCGGACGACGCCGCCCGAGTCGACGAGCAGGATCCCCTCGCCGACGAACTCGAGCGCCTCGGCCGCGCTGGCGCGGGCCTCGAGCTCGCGCTCGGCCTGCTGCTCGGCGGTGATGTCCTGCACCTCGATCACCGTCCCCGCGGGGACGCCGTCGCGGGTGATCGGCGCCGCCGCCACGCGCACGGGGAAGAAGCTGCCGTCCTTGCGCAGGAACACGTCCTCGTACGGCTCGACCGGCCGCTCGCGCAGCAGCGCCCGGTCGATCGGGCAGTCCTCGATCGGGTACGGCGTGCCGTCGGGCCGGGTGTGGTGGACGGAGTCGTGGAGCGGCCGGCCCCGGATCTCGTCCAGCGTGAAGCCGGTCATCGCGGTCGCGGCGGAGTTCATGTAGGTGGGGTGTCCGCGCGAATCCATCATGAACAGCGCCGAGGCCGCGTTCTCGGCGATCGTCTGCGTCAGCTCGGTCGCACGCCGTTCCTCCTCCACGTCCGTATGGCTGCCGACCCACTCGCGAATCCGGCCGTCGGCGTCGCGGATGGGGACGGCCGAGACGACGACACGGCGGTACTGGCCGTCGTGGCGGCGCAGCCTGTACTCGCCGCTCACCGGCTCGCCGTCCGCGACCGCACGCCGCCACGCGCCGGCCATCCGTTCGCGGTCCTGCTCGTGGATCGCCTCGAGCCAGCCCCAGCCGGGGCCGAGGTAGTGGTCCGGCTGCTGCCCCGTGTACGCCTCCCAGGCCGTGCTGGGTTCGACGAACGACCCGTCGGCAGCGGTCGTCCAGACGATCTGCGTCGACGCGCCGACGAGCGAGCGGAAGCGTTCCTCGCTCGCTGCGAGTGCCGCCTCCGCCCGCTTCTGCTCGGTGACGTCGCGGAACGACCAGAGGTAGCCGTAGTACGAGCCGTCGGCGCCGCGCACGGCCTTTCCGTGCCGCTCCAGCACCCGGCCGTCGCGGAACCGGACCTCGTCGCGGCTCTCCGTTTCCGGGTTCGCGTACAGGTACCGCACGCGCTCCATGAACGCGCCGGGATCGACGACCCGCTCGGTGGCGACGGCGAGCGCGGCGGCGTCGGAGCCGTCGGCCAGCACGTCGTCGGAGATGCCCCAGATCTCGGCGAAGCGGCGGTTGAAGGTGACGATCCGCCCCTCCGGCGACACGAGCAGCAGGCCGTCGACGACGGTCTCGTTCTGCGCGTCGAGCACCGCCACGGTCTGCTGCACCGAGGCGAACAGCCGCGCGTTGTCGACGGCGAGCGCGGCGCGACGGGCGAGCTCCGACGCCAGCTCCAGGTCTCCGGGCCCGTAGCGGCGGCGCGACTCGCCGGCGAGCAGGGCGATCGCGCCGAGCGTCCGCCCGCGCGCGATCAGCGGCACGCACAGGTACGAGCTCAGCGCGATCTCCTCGAGCTCGACCGCGAGCCGCTCCGGCTCGTCGACGTCCGCCATCAGCTCCTCCGCCGTGATCTCGGCGAGCAGCAGCGGCTCGCCCGTGCGGATCACCGCCGGCACCCCGGTCGGCGCCTCCGGCTCGAGCGGGAACCGGTTCAACACCGCCGCCACGTCGTCCGCGCGGCCGCCCGAGTGCTCGAGCGCGAGCCGGCGGATCGACCCGTCCTCCTCCCGCATGTAGACGATGCACCAGTCGGCGACGCGCGGCACCGCGAGGCGCGCGACGCTGGCGAGGGTCGTCTCGTAGTCGAGCGACGAGGCGAGCACGACCCCGGCCTCGGACAGGAACGCGGCCGCCTCCTGCGCGCGCCGCCGCGCGGTGACGTCGTGGAAGACGTTGATCGCCAGCTCGACCTGCCCGTCGTCGCCGAGCACCGGCGTGGCACGGACGAGCGACCACCGCTGGTCGCCGCCGCCCTTCTCGCGGTATCCGACGAGGCGCTCGGGCTCGGGGATGCCGGCGAGAGCCTCACGGCCCGGCAGGCGCTCGAGCGGGAGCGGCTCGCCGTTCTCGTCGACGAGCTCGAACCGCTCGAGCACCGCCGCGGCGCCGACCGCGAGGAGCTCGCTCCCCGAGTCGAACCCGAGCGTGCGAGCCGCGGCGTCGTTCGCGTACACGAGCCTCCCCTGGCGATCCTGGACGGTGATCCCGTCGGCCACGTCCCGCAGGACGACCTCGAGGTGCCGCCGCGACTCCTCGAGCTCTGCGAGCGCGCGAAGCCGCTCGGCGGCCGCGGCAACATGGGTCGCGATCGCCTGCGCGAGCCGCGTCTCCCGCTCGCTCCACACGCCCGGCTCGCCCCGGCTGAGCACGAGCTCGCCGAGCAGGCGGCCGCGGTGGACGAGCGGGACGAAGGCGAGCGAGCGGATGCCCTCCGCCAGGATGGGCTCGCGCAGCGGGAAGAGCGTGCGCTCGGCTGCGACGTCGCCCACGACCACCGGCAGCGGCTCGCGCGCGTCGCGAGGCCACGGCGCGTACCCTTCGGCCGCCTCCCGGAAGGCGGCCGACAGGCCGCGCGAGGCCTGGAACCGCATCGCGCCGTCAGCGTCCGCGAGCAGCACCGCCGCGCGCTCGAGCCCGAGGGCGCCGGTCAGCGCGGCGAGTGCCTCGTCGAGCGTCTCCTCGAGGGTGGCGGCGCGGCCGATCGCGTCCGCGAGCCGGTAGAGGACCTCGAGGTCAACGAGGCGCGAGGCGTCGGCCGTAGCGTCCGGCTCCGCGACGAGTGCGGCGTCGTCAGGCGTCACGTTCTCGAAACCCCCCGGTCAGGCCGAAGAACGACGCGAAGTGTGCATCACCGTCGCGGGGAAGGGAAACGGAGCTTCGTGCTCGCCGAAGCGCGGGAACCCCTGGTTCCCCCGGCGGTTCTCTCGTTCACGATTCGTCCGTCTTCGGAGGGTCGGCCGCCCGATCGGGGCCAGCCTGGACCTGTGAGCGAGCCCTCGAGAGCAACCTCACGCGCCGCGTCAACTTCGCCCTCTTCATGGTCGAGGCTCTCGAGAACGACGAGCTCGTCCGGGAGGCGCCGGCGATCGTCGGTCGCATGGGCCGTGAAGGACTCGAACCTTCAACCTTGGGATTAAGAGTCCCCTGCTCTGCCAGTTGAGCTAACGGCCCGCGGGAGCGAGCAGTGTAGCCGCGCCGCCCCGCGGCCGCGATGCCGCACCGGCCGTTCGGAGGGGATTCCGCCTCCTGGCCGGGCGGGGGTGGTGCCGGAGGGGCGGCTCTCTAAGCTCCGAGCGCCGTGAAGGTCGTCTCCCCCTCCTTCCTTCAGCGATGAAGGTCGTCTCGGTCGTCGGCAACCGGCCGCAGTTCATCAAGTCGGCGCCGCTCTCGCTCGCGCTGCGCGACGAGGGGATCGAGGAGGTCGTCGTCCACACCGGGCAGCACTGGGACGACACGATGTCGCAGGTCTTCTTCGAGGAGCTGCGGATCCCGGAGCCCGCGTACCGGCTCGACCTGCGGACGGCCGAGGTCGACACGATGGAGCGGCCGATCGAGGGGCTGCTGGCACGCGAGCGGCCCGAATGGGCGCTCGTCTTCGGCGACACGAACTCGACCGCCGCGGGCGGCCGCGCGGCGACGGCGGTCGGCGTCCCCGTCGCGCACGTCGAGTCGGGGCTTCGCAGCGGCGACCTGTCGATGCCGGAGGAGCGGAACCGGATCGAGGTCGACCGGGTCGCCTCGTTGCTCCTCTGCCCCGACGAGCGCTCGGCGGCGATCCTGCGCGGCGAGGGCGTTCCCGGGCGCATCGAGGTCGTCGGCGACGTGATGGCCGACGCGGCGATGCGCTTCGCGCCGATCGCGCGCCGGCGCATACGCATCGACCGGGTGCCCGGCACGTATGCCGTCGCCACCGTCCACCGGGAGGCGAACGTGTCGCAGCCGCGGCTCGGCCGCATCGTCGAGGGGTTGAACCGTGTCGGGCTGCCGGTGCTGTTCCCGGCGCATCCCCGCACGCGGGCCGCGATCGAGCAGGAGGGGCTGCGCCTCGCGCCCCACGTCGAGCTCCTGCCGCCGCTCGGCTACCTCGAGCTCGCGGCGTGGGCGTCGCAGGCACGCGTGATCCTGACCGATTCCGGCGGGCTCCAGAAGGAGGCGTACTGGTACCGCGTGCCGTGCGTGACGCTGCGGCCGTCGACGGAGTGGGTGGACACCGTCGAGGCCGGCGCCAACGTCCTCGTCGACGACGACCCTGCCGCGATCGCGGCGGCGACCGAAGGGGCGCGGTTCCCGGAGGACGCGCCGCCGCTCTACGGCGACGGGGAGGCGGCCACCAGGATCGCGGCATGCCTCGCTAGGCTTGCGCGGTCGTGAGCGAGAACGAGGCAGCGGGCGCGGCGGTGCAGAGCCTCCCGAGGACGGCCGAGGTCGCCGTCGTCGGCGCAGGCTATGTCGGCCTGCCGCTCGCGCAGGTCTTCGCCGAGGCCGGCAAGGCGGTCCTGCTCGTCGACGTCAGCGAGAGCGTCGTCGGCGGGATCAACCGCGGCGAGAGCCACATCGAGGACGTCGCCGACGACGTGCTCGGCCCCCTCGTCGCCGAGGGCCGCATCGCCGCCACGACGGACTACGACCGCCTACGCGAGCCGGACGCGATCCTGATCGCGCTGCCGACGCCGCTGTCCCGCCAGCGCGAGCCCGACCTCTCGATCGTGCTGGGCGCCGCGGAGGAGATCGCGAGACGCCTGCGGCCCGGCCATCTGGTCGTGCTCGAATCCACCACCTACCCGGGCACCACGCGCGAGCAGGTGCTGCCGATCCTCGAGCGAGTCAGCGGGCTGACGGTCGGGGACGACTTCAACGTCGCGTTCTCGCCCGAGCGCGTCGACCCCGGGAACGCGAAATGGCACACACGGAACGTGCCGAAGGTCGTTGGCGGCGTCACCCCTGCCTGCTCGCAGCGCGCCGCCGCCCTCTACGAGACCGCCATCGACACCGTCCATGCGGTCTCCTCGCCGGAGGCGGCCGAGCTCACGAAGCTGCTGGAGAACATCTTCCGCTCGGTCAACATCGCGCTGATGAACGATCTCGCGCAGCTCTGCGAGCGGATGGGGATCGACGTGTGGGAAGTGGTCGACGCCGCGTCGACGAAGCCGTTCGGGTTCATGCGCTTCGAGCCGGGGCCCGGCCTCGGCGGCCACTGCATCCCGATCGACCCCTTCTACCTCACGTGGAAGGCACGCGAGTACGACTTCACGACCGAGTTCATCGAGCTGGCCGGCCGCGTCAACTCGTCGATGCCGTACTACTGCCGGTCGCTCGTGTCGCAGGCGCTCAACCACGGCCGCCAGCTCTCCGTCTCGGGCGCGAGGATCCTGATGCTGGGCGTCGCGTACAAGGCCGACATCTCGGACGTCCGCGAGTCGCCGGCCGAGAAGATCATGCACCTGCTCCGGAACGCCGGCGCCGAGCTCTCGTACCACGACCCCCACGTCTCCGAGTTCGACGGCCTCCGCTCCGTCGAGCTCGTCCCCGAGGACTACGACTGCGTCGTGATCGTCACCGCCCACTCCGGGATCGACTACGACGACGTCGTCGAGCGCTCGCACGTCGTCGTCGACTTTCGCAACGCCACCGGGGCGACGGGCTCCGCCAGTTCCAAGGTCTGGAAGCTGTGACCGCCCGCATCGGGCAGGCGGGCCTCGGCTACTGGGGCACGAACCTCGCCCGCAACTTCGACGAGCTGAGCGAGCTCGTCTGGCTCTGCGAGGAGCGCGAGGATCGGCGCCGCGAGGCGGAGCCGCGGTACCCGGGTACGCGGTTCACGGCGAGCTTCGCCGACGTCCTCTCCGATCCCGATGTGAACGCCGTCGTCATCGCGACC
>DATHTC010000067.1:0-2319 GCA_035463735.1 Gaiellaceae bacterium
GTGCGACGGTGCGACGAGCGACAGCCAGAGGGCGGAGAGCCGCGGCGACAGCAGCGGCACGGGCACGAGCACCCGCCGCAGACCGCGGGCCCGGGCGTACTCGCGGATCAGGTCGCCGTACGCGACCCGGTCCGGGCCGCCGATCTCGTACACCGCGCTCTCGGCCGGTCGCTCCCTCGCCGCGAGGAGGTAGGCGACGACGTCGTCGATCGCGATCGGCTGCGCGGGCGTCCGCAGCCAGCGCGGCGCGACCATCACCGGCAGCCGGTCGGCCAGGTCGCGGACGAGCTCGAACGAGCCGCTCCCGGCGCCGAGCACGATCGACGCGCGCAGCTCGACGGTCACGGCGCCGGACTCGCGCAGCAGGCGCCCCACTTCCTGCCGCGTGGCGAGGTGCGGCGACAGCTCGCCGCTCCCGAGGCCACCCAGGTAGACGATCCGCGCGACGCCCGCCTCGCGCGCCGCGTCCGCGAACGTGCGGGCGGCCTGCAGCTCCACCTCCTCGAACTGCCCCTTGGCGGCGAGCGCGTGCACGAGGTAGTAGGCGAGGGCGGCCCCATCGAGTGCGCGCCGCACCGCGGCGGGGTCGAGCACGTCCCCGGCGACGACCTCGGTCCGCGGCCCCGTCCGCCCCGCGAGTGCCTGCGGGCGCCGCGCAAGGCAGCGGACATCCGCGCCCTCCCGCTCGAGCGCCTCCAGCAGCCGCCCACCGACATAGCCGGTGGCCCCGGTGAGGAGCGTCGTCACACCCACAGCCTGACGAACTGGGCCGCCGTCATGCCGGCTGCTACGCGGCGGCGGTCGCGCCCGACGGGCCTGCCGACGCGAGCCGGGCGAAATACCCTGCGGGCCGCGGCCGCAGCCCGAGCAGCGCTTCGTCGAGCGACTCGACCAGGCGCGCGCGGTCGCCGTGCACGAGCGTCTCCACGAGCGCACGCCGGATCGCGTCCACGACCTCCGCCCCCGCCGGCTCGCCGCCCGCGACGGCGCGCAGGCGCGCGAGCACGTCGGCGCGCTCCCGCCCCGACTCGCCGAGGAGCAGCGCACACCGCACCGAGGCGGCCCACAGCCCGTCGGTGCCGCCGAGCAGCGCCGCGAGCGACTCCCGCAGCGACTCCGACCGGAACGGCTCGGCCTGGAAGAGCGCGAGCTCCCACCGGTCGAGCGCCTCGCCGAGCTCGGGGTCCTCGTCCGCGAGCGCGAGCCGCCCGAGCAGGTCGCCGGCCAGGCGTCCGCGGAACGCGTCGAGCCGCATGGGATCCCCTCCCGGCTGCGTGCCTGCGATCGGGACGACCGGGCGGACACCGTACGGACGCCAGTCGAGCCGCTCGAAGAGCACCGGCCCGGCGGCGACCGCGCCCGCCGTCGCGAGGCGGATCGCCGAGACGGCGTCGGCGACCTCCCCCGGCGCGTCCGGCGGCTCCGACCCGTCCGGCGCCAGCGTCCGCTCCAGCTCGAGCACGCACAGCCGGTCCGCCTCGCGCCCGAAGCCGTCCGGCAGCAGCCCCTTCGCCTCCGGCCAGTGCGCGGAGAGCTCGTTCGTGGCGGCGCGGCGCACGCGCAGGCCGCGCCCGAGCTCGACCGTGGTCGCCGCCGACAGTCCGACGAGCGGCGCGACCGCGACGTAGCCGTGCCGCTCGCCGAAGAGCGCCTGCTCGAACTCGGCGTACGCGTGGTCGAAGGCGGCGTCGTCCCAGTCGAAGCAGCCGGACGCCTCGGCGACCTTGACGAGCAGCGGCATCAGCACGGAATAGAGGAGCGCGCGCTCGGCGTCCGGCTCGCCCGGCGCGTGGGCGTGGGCGAAGATCGCCGCCGCGGGCTCGCGACGCAGCTCGTCGAGGGCGAGGCGTGCGTCCTCGCGGCGCGACAGCCGGTCGGCCCGCGCCTCGACGAAGCCGCGCGCCAGCGGGCGGTACTCGTACAGCGCCGGCCGGCCGCGCGACTCGTGCGCCTCGAACGCGAACGGCAGCTCCGCCCCGTCCTCGAGCTCGCGCGCGAGCACGGAGAAGGCGCCGAGGCAGAAGCAGCGGAGCGCGTGGTAGAGGTGCGGCGCGCGGACGGCCACGACTCCCTCTACTCGCCGGGCGGCCCGGGTCCTTCCTGGCACCGCGGGCACCAGTACGCGGTCCGGTTGGCGTCGCCCTGCCCGCGGGAGCGGATCGGCTCGCCGCAGCGCGGGCACGGCCGCCCCGCACGGCGGTACGCGCGCCGCACGCCGCGGCGCCCGTCGAGCGCCGCCCTCATCAGCCGCACCGCCGCCTCGAGCGCCGCCCGCAGCTGCGCGTCGGTCGCGTCGCCCACGCGCAGCCACGGCGACAG
>DATHTC010000068.1:0-7986 GCA_035463735.1 Gaiellaceae bacterium
TCGACGGGCTCGGGCCGGTCTGCTTCTCCCACGGGTCGCCGCGCAGCGACGAGGAGCTCGTGACGCCGGAGACGCCGGAGGCGCGGATCCGCGCGCTCGCGGCCGGCGTTTCGGAGCGCGTCCTCGTCACCGCGCACACGCACCTCCAGTTCGATCGGCGCGTCGCCGGCATCCGCTCGGTCAACGCCGGGAGCGTCGGGATGCCCTACGAGGACGAGCGCGGCGCCTTCTGGGCGCTGCTCGGGCCCGACGTCGAGCTCCGGCGGACCGCGTATTCGGTCGAGCAGGCCGTCGAGCGCTATCGGGCGAGCGGCGACCCGATGGCGGCGCAGATGGTCGAGGTGCTCGTCACGCCGCCGACCCGCGACGAGGTGATCGCGCACGCGGAGGCGCTGGAGTTCTCCGGCTGAGCGTCGCGGTCGTCGCGTGGTCGCGCCGCGCGGTCCGCTCGTCACGCTGCGTGGTCGGCGAGCACCTCCTCGATCACGCCCCGCGCGTCGAACCGCCAGCCCATGCGGACGTGCGCGGACTCGCTTCCGGGACGCCCGTCGAGCTCCGCAACGAGGGTGACGAGCGCCTTCCAGAGCGCCCAGCCGCGGCCCCGCGCCCAGGTCGCGTCGTCGACCGGCAGGCGCTCGCGGAACGCCGCCCGGCTGTCGCCGGCGAAGAACGTCCACGCGATCGCCGTGTCGCAGGCAGGATCGCCGACGGCGGAGCAGCCGAAGTCGACGACGGCGCTCAGGCGCCCGTCGACGACGAGCAGGTTCGAGGCGGTGACGTCGCCGTGGACCCAGACGGCGGGGCCGTGCCACCTCGCCGCCAGCGCCGCTTCCCACACCGCGGTCGCCGCGACGGCGTCGAGCTCACCCTCGAGCGCCGCGATCGCCTCCCGCGCTTCGCGGTCGTAGGTGGTCGGCGGCCCGCCGCGGAAGAAGTTGTGCCTGCCGGGCGTCGGCCCGCCTGCCGGATCGACCCGGGAGAGGGCGGCGAGGAAGTCGGCGAGGTCGGTTGCGAACCGGCGGAGCTCACGGACCTGCTGGAGCGTCGCGTGCTCGCCCGGGAGCCACCGGTACACGGACCACGGCCTGGAAAACCCCGGCTGCGGCACGCCTCTCGCCACGGGCTCCGGGACGGGCAGCGGCAGGTGCGGCGCGAGGACGGGGAGCCACCGGTGCTCCTTGTCGACCTGTGCGGCGTACGCGTCGGCGCTCGGCAGGCGGACGACCAGCTCGTCCCCGAGCCGGAAGCTCGTGTTGTCCCACCCGTCGAGCGCCACCCGCTCGACGTTAAGGCCGGCCCACTGCGGGAACTGGGCCGCGAGCAGCCGCGACACGAGCTCGGGCGTGAGCGCCGCCTTCTCCACGCGAGCCATCGTAGGTCGGGCCGCGCGCACGCCTGCGCCGGCTGGAGGCGCGCCAGGAGCTCCCCGTGAGGACGGCAGCGACCCCTCGCCGCCGCCTAGAGGTCGGCGTACGGCGCGACGCTCACGTACTTGAACCCGGTGTCGACCGCGAGCGTCACGATCACGGCGTCCGGGCCGAGCCGCTCGGCCAGCCGGTGCGCCCCCACCACGTTCGCTCCCGTCGAGATCCCGGCGAAGACGCCCTCCTCCCGCGCGAGGCGGAGGGTCATCTCGAGCGCCTCGTCGTCGGCGATCGCGTCGACGTGGTCGACCTTGCCGGGGTCCCACAGCGGGACGACGGAGCCCGCCCAGCCCTGCATCGCGAAACCGCCGCGCGGGCCGCCGCCGATCGCGGCCGACCCGGCGGGCTCCAGCCCCTGGATCGTGACGCCGCGGGGCTTCAGCGCGTCCGACACCCCCATCAGCGAGCTCCCGGTGCCGATCCCCTGCGTGAACGCCGTCACGCGGCCGCCGCTCTGCTCCCAGAGCTCGCGGCCGAGCGAGTCGCGGTGGCCGGGGACGATGTACGGGTTGCGGAACTGGTCGGTCGCGTAGTGGCCGGGCTGCCGGGCGAGCTCCGCCGCGCGGGCGACCATGTTCTCGATGTCCTTCGCGGTCACGTGCGGCGGCCCCTCGACCGACGGCACGACGTCGACCTCGGCGCCGAGCGCCCGCAGGAGCCGGAAGCGCTCCTCGGTGAAGCAGTCGGCCATCACGATCCGCGTCCGGTAGCCCTTGGCCCGGCAGACGAGCGCGAGCGCGGGGCCGGTGCTGCCGCCGGTGTACTCCACGACCGTGTCGCCGGGTGAGAGCAGCCCGTCGCGCTCCGCACCCTCGATCATCGCGAGCGCCATCCGGTCCTTCATCGACCCGGTCGGATTGGCGTACTCGAGCTTCAGCCACAGCTCGGCGCCGTTCGGCGGGGCGCAGCGGCAGAGGCGGACGAGCGGCGTGTTCCCGATCGCCTCGAGGATGGAGTCCATGCCGGGGATCATCCTCGGGCCGCTCCGCCGCGGCAAACGGTCGCGGCTCTCCTGTCGCCTCCCGTACGATCGCGGCCGTGGCGTACGACGAGGAGCTCGCCGACCGGATCCGGATCCTCGTCCGGGACGAGCCGAGCGTGACCGAGCAGGGCATGTTCGGAGGGCTCGCGTTCCTGGTCGGGGGCAACATGGCCGTGGCCGCGAGCGGCCAGGGCGGGATCCTCGTCCGCGTCGACCCGGCGCAGTCGGACGAGCTCGTCGCGGAGACGAGCGCGTATCCGATGGAGATGCGCGGACGGCAGATGCAGGGCTGGCTCCGCCTGGACGCCGACGACGTCCGCGACGACCGCGCGCTCGCCGAGTGGGTCGAGCGCGGCACGGCGTACGCGCGCTCGCTCCCGGCGAAGCGGTAGCGGAGAGCGGCTAGGGCCGGGCCTGCCGCACCTGACGCGCTCCTCGCGGTTCCGACCGCGGCCGCGTGCGGCCGCCGCCGGGCCTCAGGGCGCGAGCGCCGGCACGCGCCGGCCGGCCGCCGAGCACTCGATCAGCGTCGCCAGGCGGCGCTCGCGCGTCTCGGGGCGCTTGGCGCTCACGACCCAGAACGTCGCGGTCGCGCGGTACGCCGGGGACTGCGCGGCGAACCAGGCCCATGCGGACGGGTTGCCGCGGAACGCCGCCTCCTGGTCCGCGTCGAACGCCGCCTCGTGGCGCCGCTCGTACGAGAGGGCGCCCGGCGGCCGCTCGCGCCGGGCCGCGAACGCCGCCTCGCCGGCCGGCCTCATGCGGCCCTGCGCGCGAAGCTCCTCGACCTTGGCGACGTTGACGTCACTCCAGTTGCTGCCTCGCCGCCGCGGCGTGAGCCGCTGCCGGTACCGCTGCTCGTCGATGCCCTGCGCCTTGCCGTCGATCCAGCCGAAGCAGAGCGCCTCGTCGACGATCTCCGACCAGGTGAGCGAGCGGCGGCCCGACGCCTTCTTGTAGAGCCCGACCCATAGCTCGGACGCCGTCGCGTGGTGCCGCTCCAGCCACGCGCGCAGCTCCTCCGGCGTCTCGAAGAAGATCGCCTGCTCGCTCACGGCTCAAGGATGCCCGCGTCGACTCGCCCGCGCCGAACCGCTACCGCCCGCAGCGGCCGTCGAGCTCGCCTTCCCGCGCTGCGCGGACGGCGTCGCGCACCGGTCGGAGGCTCTCCTTCGGCGTGCCGTCGGCGTAGCGGACGCCGGACTGCCAGCCGGTCAGGGCGGGCTCGTCGCGGAGGTGGAAGACCAGCATCCCGACGACGCGCGGCTGGCAGACGACGAGCTCGAGCGCACGCCGGTAGGCGGCCGCCTGCGCCTGCTCGGAGACCGTGGCCACCGGCTCCTCGCCGGTGTAGAGCGGTGTCTTGACCGGCGGGATCTCGGTCTCGACGCCGAACTCGCCGTAGAGGATCGGCAGCTCGGAGCCCGCCTGCGCGGTGCCGTCGAACGCCTCCCGGAGAAGTCCGACGAGCTTGCCGTAGTCGGCGAGCCCGATCGTGGTCACGTTCGGGTGGGGGAGGTCGACCGGCACCCTCGCCGACTCGGCGTACGGGTGGTGGACGAACCCGTCCATCACCGGCCGCCCGCGGCCGCTCCGCCGGTAAGCCTCCCCGAGCCCGCGGATGAAGGCCGTCGGCGACGTCGTGGCACGGGGAGCATCCGGCCGGTCGGCGCCCCGTGGTGCCGTGGCGCCGCCCCAGATCCGCACGTCGTCGCGCGCGGCCTTGACCGCGTCGTACGTCTCCGCGAGGAGCTCGAGGTAGCCGGCCGCCGACACGATCTCCCCGTTCGCGCCGAACTGCGGCAGCCAGAAGCGGTTGAGGTTCGGCTCGTTGCCGACGATCAGGTCGCGGACACCGTCGACCTCCGTCGCCACCGCCGCGGCGTACCGGGCGAAGGCCGCGCGGGCCTCCGGCGTCAGCGGCGTCGTCGCCGAACCGGGGTGGTAGACGAGCACGAACAGGCGCACGTCCTCGTCGTCCGCCGCGGAGGCCACCGCTCGCAACGTCTCGACCTCGGCGTCGTCCGGCGCCGTCTCGCCAGGGTCCCACGTGCTCGAGACCGCGAGCGCGTCGAACCCCGACTCGGCGAGCTCGGCGACGAACGCCGCCGGGTCGCCCGAGCGCGCGGCGTCGTCGACCACGCCGACGAAGAGCCGCTCCTCGTCGCCCGCGCACCCGCCGAGGAGGAGCGACGCGACGACCGACACGAGCCCTGTGGCCACCCGGAGGCGCATCGACGTCCGTCCTCCCTCGCGGCGTCGCGCGCTACGCCTGGCGATGAGTTCCGGCGGGTCCACCGGTCCACGTGGGACCGCAGACGACGACGGAGGAGGCGAAGGAGTTCCTCGACGGGGACTGGCCCGCGTCGGCGCCGTCGTCGGCGGCCGCAACACCTACGAGGCAGCGCGGGCGTGGGGCGGCCGGAACCCGTTCGGGGTGCCGTTCGTGATCGTCACGCACCGACCGGAGGACGAGCCGCCCGACGCCGGCTTCGCGTTCGTGAACGGGTTGGAGGACGCACGTCACCTATCGCGTCGTGCGTTGAGTCGCGGGCGAACGGTCAGTCGGACCGCGCCGCCGAGCCCTCGATCGTCTGCGGGCCGCCGCCGCTGCTCCGGACCTCGATCCGGCGCGGCTTCGCCTGCTCTGCGACCGGCACCTCCAGCGTCAGCACGCCTGCGTCGTAGTTCGCCGTGATCGCGTCGGTGTCGAGCGCGTCGCTCAGGAACAGCTGGCGGGTGAACACGCCCTGCGGCCGCTCGGAGACGACGAGCTCGTCTCCCTCCTCGGTCTCGAAGCGACGCTCGGCGCGAACGGTGAGCACGTTCTGCTCGCACGTCAGCTCGATCGAGTCGGGGTCGACGCCGGGAAGATCGAGGTGGACGTAGAACCGGTCGCCGCGGCGGTACGCGTCCATCGGGGCGCTGCGCGGGCCGCCGCCGCGGGCGCCGCTGCCCAGCATCTGCTCGGTCAGCCGATCGAGCTCTCGGAAGGGATCGAACCGCATTACCGACATCACACGCCTCCTCGCGAGATCGTCAACGACTCATCCGTCGCGGTCTACCCGCTCTGCCGAAAACGCATCGTCCGTGCCGTCGACGAGGCGGTACAGCCGGCGGCGGCCTCAGTCCGTCGGGCCGTCGTCGCCGCCCGCCTGCCCCTGCGCGTCGCTCGCGAAGAGCCCGGTCTGGTAGGCGAGCACGACCGCCTGCACGCGGTCGCGGAGGTCGAGCTTCTGGAGGATGTGCGAGATGTGCGTCTTGACCGTGGTGTCGCTGATGAAGAGCTGCTGCGCGATCTCCGCGTTCGAGCAGCCGTTCGCGATCAGCCGGAAGACCTCTCGTTCGCGCGTCGTCAGCTCGTCGAACGCCTTCGGCGGCGTGGGACGCGGGATGTGCGTGAACTTCTCGATCACGCGCTTGGTCACCGCCGGTGAGAGGAGCGCGTCACCGGCGGCGACGGTGCGGATGGCCGCGATCAGCTGCTCGGGCGGGTCGTCCTTGAGCACGAAGCCGCTGGCCCCGGCGGCGAGTGCCTCGTAGACGTACTCGTCGAGGTCGAACGTGGTGAGGATCAGGATCCGCGCGCTGTCGTCCGCTGCGAGGATGCGCCGGGTCGCCTCGAGGCCGTCGAGCTCCGGCATGCGGATGTCCATCAGGATGACGGTCGGGCGGAAGCGGGCCGCCTTGTCGATCGCCTCGAGCCCGTTGCTCGCCTCGGCGACGACCTCGATGTCCTCCTCGCCCGAGAGGAGCATCCGAAAGCCGGCGCGCACCATCGACTGGTCGTCCGCGACGAGGACACGGATGCTCATGCCCGGTCGCCGCCGAGCGGGAGGCGCGTGCTGAGGACGAAGCCGCCCTGCGGTGCGGGGCCTGCGGTCATCTCGCCGCCGTAGATCTTCACGCGCTCCCGGACGCCGACGAGCCCGTGTCCGAGGCCGTCGCTCGTCGAGGTCCCGCGGCCGTCGTCGCGTACCTCGATCTGCAGCTCGCGGGGCCCGTAGCGGAGCGTCACGTCCGCGTGCGTCGCGCGCGCGTGCTTCAGCGCGTTGGTCAGGCCTTCCTGGACGATTCGATACGCGGAGAGATCGAGCGCGCGGGGGAGCGGGACGCGGTCGCCGTCGAGATGGAGCCGGACGGGCAGGCCCGCGCGTCCGACGTCCTCCAGCAGCGAGTCGAGGCCGTCGAGACCCGGTTGAGGGGTCAGCTCGAGGTCCTGGCCGTCGTGGCGCATCGCGCCGAGGAGGCGGCGCATCTCGGCGAGCGCCGCGCGGCCGGTGCGCTCGACGCCCGTGAGCGCCTCCCGATCCTCCGCCAGCGTGTCGGGGAGCTTGTGCCGGACGGCGCCGACCTGGAGCACCATGACGCTGACCGCGTGGGCGACGATGTCGTGGAGCTCGCGCGCGATGCGCGCGCGCTCCTCCGCGACGGCGAGGCGGGCGGCCGCCTCGCGCTCACGCTCGGCCTGGGCCGCACGTTCCTCAGCTGCCTCGGCCTGCACCGCCCGCTCGCGGAGCGCGTAGCCCCCGAGCCAGCCGATCCCGAACAGGAGCGGGATGAAGACCAGCTCCGCCGTCGAGTGCCCAGGGCGGTTGTAGTCGATGATCGCAGCACCGCCGAGCACCACGGCCAAACCGATCCGCGCCTGCATGCCGTCGCGCAGGTTCCCGAGCAGGAACGCGGCCGTCAGCCCGAGGACCATGACGCTGGTCATCGACGTGACCAGCCGTCCGTCGACGAACGAGAATCCCGTGGCCAGCAGCCAGTACGCCGCCGGAGCGGCGAAGGGATAGCGCCGACGCGCGAGGAGCGGGAGCACCATGACTGCGATCGCCGGCACGGAGAACCACGGCGTCGAGCGCGGCGCGTCCGGGGAGTCGCTCGCGAGCGCGACCTCGAGCATGGCTTCGAGCGCCAGCAGCACGATCAGCAGGTCGAGGCCGTACTTCCTCGTGACGTCTCCGAGTCGGCTCACGGGCTGAACGTACTGCAGGCGCCCGCGCGCCGCCTCGTACCCCGGTAGGAGGCGGATCGTCGGCTCGGACGAGCTCGAAATCGGGCTTCGCGACGAGGCCGCTCTCGGGGTCGCCTCCTAGCGTCGGGGCACGCACTCGACCGGAAAGGAACAGCCATGAACGCCCCGACCACCCGCATCCTCACGCCGGCGCGAATCGTGGCGCTGGCGCTCATCGCAATCCTGGCCTCCGGCCTCGCCTACCTCCGCATCGCGCCGGACTCGGGCCCGGTCACCGTGCCCGGCGGCGCGAAGGCCGGCGACCTGATCCTCGAGCCCTGCGAGTACGCGACCGAAGACGGCCCCTACGCGGCCGACTGCGGGACGCTCGTCGTGCCGGAGAACCGCGCCGACCCGCAGTCCCGCCTGATCGCGGTGCCGGTGACCCGCATCCGCGCCCGCACTGACCACCCGGGCGAGCCGATCTTCCGCCTCGAGGGCGGGCCCGGCCTCACGAACATGGAGTTCGCGAACGCGAGCCGGTTCTCGGACGACCGCGACGTCGTCCTCGTCGGCTACCGCGGCGTCGACGGCTCCGTGCGCCTCGACTGCCCCGAGGTCGT
>DATHTC010000069.1:0-2245 GCA_035463735.1 Gaiellaceae bacterium
GACGGTGTTCGTGTACGACGGCCATGCGGGCGGCGCGGGCCTCGTCGAGCGAGGCTTCGAGCGCTTTCCCGGCTGGCTGGAGGACACGGCGCGCATGATCGACGGCTGCCCGTGCGACCGCGGCTGCCCGTCGTGCGTCCAGTCGCCGAAGTGCGGCAACCTCAACGAGCTGCTCGACAAGGCGGGCGCGCTCACCCTGCTGCGCGCGATGCTCGCGGCGGCGTGAGCGCGCGAACCCTGTCGATCTTGCCGCGTCCCGTTCGTCGTAGAGTCAATCGACCCACAGGAGGGACGGAGGATGCAGTACATGCTGCTGATCTACGAGGCGCCCGGCGCGTGGCCGGAGGACGAGCAGGAGCAGATGATGCGCGACTACTTCGCCTACACGGAAGAGCTCAAGCAGGCGGGCGCGTACGTCGCGGGCGACGCGCTTCAACCGACGAGCACCGCGACGAGCGTCCAGGTGCGTGACGGCGAGACAGTCGTCACCGACGGCCCGTTCGCCGAGACGCGAGAGCACCTGGGCGGCTACTACCTGATCGACGTCGACTCGGACGACGACGCGCGGCGCTGGGCGAGCAAGATCCCGTCTGCCCGCGTCGGCACGATCGAGATCCGGAAGATCGTCGTCTTCGACCAGGCACCGGCGTGAGGTACCTCGCCCTCATCCACTCCGACGAGGAGGCGTGGGCGGCCCTCCCGGACGATGAGCGGAGCGCGATCTACGCGCGCTACCGGGCCTTCGCCGACGAGGCACGGGCCGCCGGCAAGCTCGTCGAGGGCTACGAGCTCAGGCCGACCGCGACGGCGACCACCGTCCGCGTCGTCGCTGGCGAGACGGTGGTGACCGACGGCCCGTTCGCCGAGCTGCGCGAGCAGATCGCCGGGTACTTCATCCTCGACTGCGAGTCGCTCGACGAGGCCGTCGCGCTGGCCGCCCGAATACCGGGCGCCGAGCACGGCGCAGTCGAGGTCCGGCCCGGCTACGTGGAGGAGGAGGCGGCGTGAAGTACGCGATGTTCCTCAACAACGACGCCTCCGACGTGGCGCGTTGGAAGGGGATGAGCGAAGACGACGCACGTCAGGCGCGGGCCGCCGAGGTCCCGAAGTGGAACGCGCTGTTCGAGCGGATGCAGGCGCGCGAGCAGTGGCTCTCCGGGCTCGAGCTCGACGAGCCGGACACGGCGAAGGTCGTCCGCGTGGTCAACGGCGAGACCGTCGTCACCGACGGGCCGTACGCGGAGACGAAGGAGTTCGTCGGCGGGCTCTTCGTCGTCGAGTGCGCCGACCTCGACGAGGCGATCGAGCTCGCGGCCTCAGTGCCGCTCGCCTCGCGGGGATCGGTGGAGATTCGGCCCGTCGACGAGTGATCGAGCGGCTCTTCCGCGAGGAGTGGGGGCGCTCCGTCGCCGCGCTCGCGCGGGCGACGGGCGACCTCGCCCTCGCGGAGGACGCCGTCCAGGACGCGTTCGCGACCGCGCTCGAGCGCTGGGGCGACCGGCCGCCGGCGAACCCGGGCGGCTGGCTCTTCGCGACGGCGCGGAACCGCGCGATCGACCGGCTGCGCCGCGACCGCACGCTCGCGGCCAAGACGGAGCTCCTGGCCCGCCTCGCCGCGCTCGCACCCGCCGACCCGGAGGAAGCCGAGATGGAGACGATCCCCGACGACCGCCTCGAGCTCGTGTTCGCGTGCTGCCACCCGGCGCTCGCGCCCGAGGCGCGCGTGGCGCTCACGCTGCGCGAGGTCGCCGGCCTCACGACGCCGGAGATCGCGCGCGCGTTCCTCGTCGCGGAGGCGACGATGGCGCAGCGGCTCGTGCGGGCGAAGCGGAAGATCCGGGCCGCCGGCATCCCGGTCCGCGTCCCGCCCGACCACCTCCTGCCGGACCGGCTGCCGACCGTGCTCGCGGTCCTCTACCTCGTGTTCAACGAGGGCTACGCCTCGACGGCCTCCGACGACCTCGTCCGCCGGGAGCTGTGCGACGAGGCGATCCGGCTGGCGAAGCTCCTCGCCGTGCTGATGCCGGACGAGCCGGAGGCGCAGGGGCTGCTCGCGCTGTTGCTGCTGCAGGACTCGCGCCGCGAGGCGCGGGTGGACGAACGCGGCGACCTCGTGCTGCTCGAGGACCAGGACCGCTCGCTCTGGGACGCGGCGCGGATCGCCGAGGGCACGCGGGTGCTCGACCGGGCGCTCGCGCGCGGCCGTCCGGGGCCGTACCAGCTCCAGGCGGGCATCGCGGCGGCG
>DATHTC010000070.1:0-11706 GCA_035463735.1 Gaiellaceae bacterium
TGCGTACGGCGGCGTCGCCGAGGTTTCGGTCTACGTGGCCAAGGGGGCGCGCGGCCGCGGGGTCGGCCGCAGGCTCCTCGAGGCGCTGATCGACAGCGCCGAAGCCGCGGGGATCTGGACGCTCCAGGCGGGTGTCTTCCCCGAGAACGTCGCCAGCCTGCGGCTCCACGAGCGCTGCGGGTTCCGCGTCGTGGGAGTCCGCGAGCGGATCGGCCGCCTGGACGGCGTCTGGCGCGACGTCGTCCTCCTGGAACGCCGAAGCGAGGAGATCGCGTGATGGTGAAAGTGGAGGCAGTGGTCATCCGCGAGCGCGTCGAGACGGTGATCGACGCGGTCGAGGAGGAGACGGGGCACGTGGGCGTGACCGTGGTGGAGGCGATCGGCCACGGGCGCGAGCGCGGGATCACGCACGAGTACCGGGGCCGCGTCTTCGAGTCGCGGTTCCTCCCCAAGGCGGCGCTCACGTTCGTCGTCGCCGACGGGATCGCCGACGCCGTCGTGGCCGCGATCGCGGACGCCGCGCGCAGCGGCAACACCTCTGGCGACGGGCTGGTCTGGACGACGCCGGTCGCGAACGTCACGCACAACCGGACGGGCAGGAGCCTGGAGGAGGTGGAGGTCGGATGAGCAACCGGGAGCTCGCGATCGCGGCGAGCACGGTGTGGGTCGTGCTCGCAGCCGTGCTCGTGATGTTCATGCAGGCCGGCTTCGCGTTCCTCGAGGCGGGCCTGACGCGGATGAAGAACGTCGGGCACGTGGCCGCGAAGAACGTGCTCGTGCTCGGGATCGCATCGATCGTCTACTACCTCGTCGGCTACGGGATCGCGTTCGGCGACGGCGGGAACGGGATCGTCGGCGGCTCGGGGTTCGCCCCCTCGGTGGACGAACTGCTCGCGGTCGGGGCGGCGCCGTTCAGCTGGTTCGGCTCGATCCCCGCCGCCGCCGGATACCTGTTCCAGGTCGTGTTCGCCGCGGTGTCGCTCGCGATCGTCTGGGGGGCGATGGCCGAGCGGACGAAGCTGTGGGTGTACTTCGCCTTCGGCGTCGTCTTCACCCTCGTCTACTCGGTCGTCTCGCACTGGATCTGGCACCCGGACGGCTGGCTGTTCTCGATGGGGATGCAGGACTTCGCGGGCTCCACGGTCGTCCACCTCCAGGGCGCGCTGGCCGCACTTGCCGGCGCGCTGCTCCTCGGGCCGCGCATCGGCAAGTTCGGCGCGGACGGGAAGGCGAACGCGATCCCCGGGCACAACATGGCGTTCGTCACCCTCGGCGTGATCATCCTCTGGTTCGGGTGGTTCGGCTTCAACGCCGGCTCGACCCTCGGAGTTGTCAACGGCGACCGGATCGGCTTCTTCGGCTACGTCGCCCTGACGACGAACGTCGCGGCCGCCTCGGGGGCGCTCGGCGCCGTGCTCGTCTCGTGGCTCGTGATCAAGAAGCCCGACCTGTCGATGATGCTCAACGGGGCGATCGCGGCGCTCGTCGCCGTCACCGCTGCGTGCGGCTTCGTCGCTCCGTGGGCCGCGATCGTGATCGGGGCCGTCGCCGGAACGATCGCCGTGCTCGGCGTGCTCGGCGTGGAGCGGCTCGGCATCGACGACCCCATCGGCGCGGTCTCGGTGCACGGACTGGCGGGCGTCTGGGGCACGCTCGCCACGGGCCTCTTCGCGCTGCCGCAGCTCGCGTCGACCCTCGGCACCGGGACGGGCGGGCTCGTCTACACCGGCAGCTTCCACCAGCTCGGCGTGCAGGCGGTCGGAGTGCTGGCCGTCGGCGCGTTCACGTTCACGGCCTCGTTCCTCGCGCTCTCGACGATGAAGGCGGCGTTCGGGATCCGCGTGGAGGCCGAGGTCGAGACGGCCGGGCTCGACGTCTCGGAGCACGGCATGTGGGGCTATCCCGAGTTCTACATCCCGGTCCCGGGCGGGTACGGCACCGACGCTCACGGCCACCTCGGGCTCGCGCACACGACGCGCCCGGCCAATGTCCCGGCGGTCGCGGCAGAGCTCGCGCCCGAACCGGCGGGCTGAGGATCGTGAGGAGCGGGCGCCCGCGGCCGGGCGCCCGTTCCTCAGGCGAGCGCGAAGGTGACCGACACCGACGCCTCGACGGACTGCGTGCCCGGCACGATCGGCACCGAGGACTCGATCGCGTCGCGCGCGGCAACGGGGACCGGCGTCTGGGTCCCCGACTCCACGATCGCCGTCACCTCACCCAGCGTGCGCCCGGAGGCCTCGGCGAGCGCCGTCGCCTTCTCTCGCGCGGCGGCGAAGGCCGCGCGCAACGCCTGGCGCTGGAGCGCGTCCGTGTCGCCGCGTGTGAGCGACGGGCCGGAGACGGTGTTCGCGCCGGCGGCCACGGCCGCGTCGACGACCGCCCCGGCCTCCGCGAGCGCGCGGACCGTCGCCGTCACCGTGTTCGAGGCCGTGTAGCCGACGATCGCGCTCCCGCGCTCGTCCGTGCGCGGGAAGAGCGACACCTGTGCGGTCTGGAGGTCCGCGGCGGCCACGCCGGCCGCACGCAGGGCCGCGATCACCTTCTCGATCGCCTCGGAGTTCGCGGTCAGCGCGGCGCGCGCCGTCGCCGCCTGCGTCTCGACGCCGAAGGCGAACGAGGCGCGGTCGGGGACGGTGCGGACCGAGCCGGTGCCGGTGACGGTGACGCCGCCGGCGGGCACCTCCTCCTGAGCCGCGGCGCTGCGCGCGCCCTCCGGGCGGCCGACCCCTGCGAGCGCGGCGACGGCGAGCGCGAGGCCCGCGAGCGCGGCGATCCGAACAAGCTTCATCGTGTCCCTCCAGGTCAGGTTCCGCCGTCTCTACGCCGGAGGCGACGGATTCGTCACAGCGCGCCGCGGCCCTCCGTCACCGGAGGTGACGAGCGAGCGGGGACCGCGCCGTTCGAGGCTCAGCCGAGCAGCGCCCGAGCCGCCTCGATCGCCGCGCGCGTCCCGCCGGGGCCCGGCGAGGCGCGGTGCCCGACCTCCGCCGGCGGCGAGAACGTCCCGGCTCGCACCTGGGCGGCGACGTGCTCGTGGGCGTCGCGGAAGGCGACACCCTCGGCGACCAGGCCCTCGGCGGCATCGGTCGCGCGCAGACCCGGGTCGGCGGCGGCCGCTGCGAGCCGGCCGCGGTCGACCTCGAGTCCGGCGACGAGCACACGCAGCGCTCCGAGCGCACCGCGCACGTCGCGCCGCGCAGCGAACACCGGCTCCTTGTCCTCCTGCAGGTCGCGGTCGTACGCGAGCGGCAGGGCCTTCACCACGGCGAGCAGGCCGGTGAGGCGCCCGATCGCCGTCCCCGCCTTCCCCCGCGCGAGCTCCGCCACGTCGGGGTTTAGCTTCT
This sequence comes from Gaiellaceae bacterium, assembly GCA_035463735.1. Lineage (GTDB taxonomy): Bacteria > Actinomycetota > Thermoleophilia > Gaiellales > Gaiellaceae > DATHTC01. The sequence continues at coordinate 3,345 of DATHTC010000070.1, forward strand.
GCGGCATCATCGACGAGCCGGTGGCCGCCTCCTCCGGGAGGCGGACGAAGCCGAACTCGCTCGACGACCACAGCACCAGCTCCTCGCCGACCCGCGAGAGGTGCACGAGCAGGACCGCGGCGGCGTAGAGGTAGTCGAGCGCGAAGTCCCGGTCGCTGACGGCGTCGAGCGAGTTGCGCATCGGCCGCGGCGGAGGCGGCAGCGGCAGCGTCGAGCCCGCGACCGCGCCGGCGCCGAGCGGGCTCTCCGCCGCGGCCTCCCCCGCGGCCGCGAGGCGCCTCCGGTCGCGCAGCAGCATCTCCACCCACGCGAGCAGGTGGTGGCCGAACGTCACCGGCTGTGCCCGCTGCAGGTGGGTGTAGCCGGGCATCGGCGTCTCCGCCTCGGCCTCCGCGAGCTCGAGGACGGCGGCGGCGAAGTCGACGATCCCCGCGTCGGCCTCGCGCGCCGCGTCGGCCACGTAGAGGCGCATCGCCGCCGCGACCTGGTCGTTCCGCGACCGGCCCGCGTGGATCTTCCGGCCCACCGGTCCGAGCAGCCGCTCGATCGCCGAGTGCACGTCCTCGTCGGCGGGATCGGGAGCGAACCCGAGCGGGATCTGCGCGAGCGCCTCCTCGGCCTCGGCGAGCTCGCCCTCGTCGAGGATCCCGGCCGCGTGCAAGCGCCGCGCGTGGAGAGCGGTCGCCTCGCAGTCGTACGGGAGCAGCTCCGCGTCCGACGCGCGGAGGAATTCCCGCACCGCCGGATCGAGCGCCGCCTCGACCCGCCCCGACCACAGCGTGCTCATGCCCGGACGCGGCCCTTCGCGCGCGCGGCCGCGAGCTCCGCCTCGAGCGTCACGATCCGGAGGAAGCCTTCCGCGGCCTCGTGCGGGAACGTCTCGCCGGTCGCGTAGGAGGCGAGCGTCTCCGCGTAGAGGCCGTGCTCCGAGCGGCGTCCGGTGACCACGGCGGAGCCGGCGCGCAGCTGGACGCGCACCTCGCCCGAGACGACCTCCTGCGTCGTGTCGACGAACGCGTCGAGCGCCTGCCGCAGCGGGCTGAACCAGCCGCCCGCGTACACGAGTTCCGTCCACTACTCCTCGACCCAGCGCTTCGCCCGCAGCTCGGCCTTCGTGAGCACGAGGTCCTCGAGGGCGCGGTGGGCGTCGACGAGCACGAGCGCGGCCGGCGCCTCGTACAGCTCGCGGCTCTTGATCCCGACCGCGCGGTTCTCGACCATGTCGATCCGCCCGACGCCGTAGGCGCCCGCGACCGCGTTCAGGCTCGCGACGAGCTCGTGCAGCGGCATCGAGACGCCGTCGACCGCGGTCGGCAGCCCCTGCTCGAAGGAGATCACGACCTCCGCAGGTGCAGGCGCGTCGGCCTGGTCCCGCGTCAGTGCGAATGCGCCTTCGGGCGGCGCGAGCCACGGGTCCTCGAGCACGCCCGCCTCGATCGAGCGGCCGAGCAGGTTCTCGTCCACCGAGTACGGCGAGGCCGGCTTCTGCACCACGGGAATGCCACGGTCGGCGGCGTAGGCGAGCTCCTCGTCGCGCGTCCAGACGCGGTCGCGGAGCGGCGCGATCACCTTCACGCCCGGGTAGGTCGCCTAGAACGCGAGCTCGAAGCGGAGCTGGTCGTTCCCCTTCCCGGTGCAGCCGTGGACGGCCGCCTCGGCGCCGATCTCCTCTGCGAGCGAGGCGACGGCCTCGGCGATCACCGGGCGTGACAGCGCGGACACGAGCGGATAGCGCCCCTCGTAGAGCGCGTTCGTCTTGAGCGCCCGCGCCACCTGCTCGTTCGCGAACGCCTCGACGCGGTCGAGGACGACGACCTCGGCGCCGGCGGCCTCGCCGCGCACGACGGAGCCGTGCATGTCGAGCTCCTGGCCGACGTCGACGAGGACGGCGATCACGCGGTCGAAGCCGTAGTCCTCGAGCAGCCAGCCGATGGCGCAGGAGGTGTCGAGGCCGCCGGAGTAGGCGAGGACGGCGGTGCGGGTCATGCGGCTCCTTCCAGGAGGTGGGTGCGGAGGTCGTCACGGAGCCGCTCGGCCGGGAGGCCGTCGCGGGCGGCGACGAAGATCGTGTTCTCGCCGGCGATCGTCCCGGCGACGAGCGGGTGCGCGGCCTGGTCGATCGCCTCGGCGAGCGGGGCGGCGAAGCTCGGCGGCGTGCGGATCACGAGCAGGTTGCCGGTCGCCTCGAACGCGAGCGCGTAGTCGCGGAGCGCCGTGCGGAGGGCGCGCATGCGGGCCGGGTCGGCCGCGGAACCCGGCGCCGCGTAGGCGAGGCGGCCGCTCTCCGCGCGCACCTTGGTGAGGCCGAGCTCGTGCACGTCGCGCGAGACGGTCGTCTGCACGACGTCGAAGCCCTCGGCGCGGAGCGCCTCGGCCAGGTCGCTCTGCGTCCCGAGCTCGCGCTCGCGGACGAGCCGCAGGATCGCGCCGTGGCGCTCCCGGCGGGTCACGCGAGCACCTCCGCGAGCGTCGCGAGCGCGAGCTCGACCTCGTCGGCCGAGACCGTGAGCGGCGGCGCAAGGCGGAGCACGTGCTCCCCGGCGGTGAGGACGAGCAGCCCGGCCTCGCGGCAGGCGCTGACGACGTCGGCGGCCGGACGGTCGAGCACGGCCCCGACGAGCAGCCCGGCGCCGCGCGCGTCGCGCACGGCGGGGAGCGCCGCCAGGCCGTCGAGCAGCGTCGCGCCGCGGGCGCGGACGTGCGCGAGGAGCTCGTCGTCGATCGCGTCGACGACCGCGCACGCGGCCGCGCAGGAGACGGGGTTCCCCCCGAAGGTCGAGCCGTGGTCGCCGGGGTGGAGCACGCCCGCGTGGGGCTCGGCCGCGAGCAGGCAGCCGATCGGGAGCCCGTTCGCGAGGCCTTTCGCGAGCACGACGAGATCTGGCTCCACGCCGAGCCGCTCGAACGCGAAGAAGGTGCCGGTGCGCCCGACGCCCGTCTGCACCTCGTCGAGGCACAGGAGCGCCCCTGCGTCGGCCGCCAGCTCGGCGGCGGCGGCGACGAAGCCGGCCTCGAGCGGGACGACGCCGCCCTCGCCGAGCACGGGCTCGAGCACGACGAGGCCGGTGTCGGGCCCGACCGCGGCGGCGAGCGAGTCCACGTCGTTCGGCTCGGCGAAGCGGACCGAGGGGACGAGCGGCTCGAACGGCGCGCGCTTCGCGGGCTGCCCCGTGAGCGCGAGCGCGCCGGCCGTCCGCCCGTGGAAGGAACCGGCGAGCGCGACCGCCCCCGGCCGGCCCGTCGCCTTGCGGGCGAGCTTCCACGCCGCCTCGACCGCCTCGGCGCCCGAGTTGCAGAAGAACGCCCCACCCCCGCCGAAGCGGGCGGCGAGCCGGGCGGCGAGCGCCTCCTGCGGCTCCGTGCGCACGAGGTTCGAGGCGTGCCAGAGGCGGTCGAGCTGCGCGTGCGCGGCCGCGAGCGGGCCGGCGTGGCGGTGGCCGAGCGCGACGACGGCGATTCCGCCGGCGAAGTCGAGGTGGCGGCGGCCGCCCGCGTCCACGACCCAGGAGCCCTCTCCCTCCACGAGCGTGAGCGGCGCGCGTGCGTAGACGGGCAGGAGCGGCGCTTCGACCACGCTCACGCCGTCACCGCCGTCTCGCCGATCGCTGCCGGCACACCGAGGCGCGCGGCGCGGATCGCCGCCGTCAGCTTCGGGACGATGCCGCCGTCGAACGCGCCGCTGCCGAGCAGGCGGTCGGCCTCGTCGGCGCCGAGCGAGCCCACGACCGCGCCCTCGCGCAGCACACCCGGGACGTCGCTGAGGAACACGAGCCGGTCCGCCTCGAGCCCGATCGCGAGGGCCGCCGCGGCGTCGTCGGCGTTCACGTTCAGCGGGCCGACAGCGAGGGGTGCGACCACGGGGACGAAGCGGGCGCCGATCGCGGCGACGACCGCCGGCGGCCGGCACGGCCGAGCGTCGCCCACGAGGCCGAGCTCCGGCACGCGGTCGGCGCGGAGGCCGATCACGTCGCCGCGCAGCCCGATCGCGCGCGGGCCCAACGCCGACGCCAGCGCCCGGTTCACCGCCGCGAGCTCCTCCTCGACCACGGCGAGCGCCTCGGGCGTCGTCACGCGGCGGCCGCGGACGAACGTCACGGGAAGGCCGCGTTCCGCCATCGCGGCGCTGATCTGCGGGCCGCCGCCGTGGACGACGACCGCAGCGTCGCGCGCGCCGCAGAGCTCCCGGATCTCGGCCGCCGCGTCGGCGACGCGCGCGCCGCCGCACTTGACCACGACGACGCTCACGTCCGGTACTCCGCGTTGATCCGGACGTAGTCGTACGAGAGGTCGGAGGCGAGGTACGACGCCGAGCCGGCCCCGAGCCCGAGGTCGAGCTCGATCCGGCACGCAGGCCCGTCGAGGTCCGGTGCGGCTCCCGCCGGGACGCCGGCGTCGAACACGGGCGTGCCGTTGAACGCGACCGTCAGCCGGTCGGGGTCGAGCCGGGCGAAGCCGCCGTTCCACGGCGCCGAGCCTGCGGCCGCGACCACGCGCCCCCAGTTCGGGTCGCGGCCGAAGGCCGCCGTCTTCACGAGCGGCGAGGTGGCGATGCGCCTCGCGATCGCGCGTGCCTCCTCCTCGCTGGCGGCTCCCTCCACGCCGATCTCGAGCAGGACGGTGGCTCCCTCGCCGTCGGCGACGACCTGGCCCGCGAGGTCGGCGCAGGCGGCGTGCAGCGCAGCGTCGAAGGCCTCGTCCGAGGCAGGCGTGCGCTCGAGACCGCTCGTGCCGTTGGCGAGCAGCACGACGGCGTCGTTGGTCGAGCATTCGCCGTCCACCGTGATGCGGTTGAACGACGCGTCCACGGCGGCGCGGAGGAACGTCGACGCGGACTCCGTGTCGAGGGGATAGTCGGTCGTGAGGACGGCGAGCATCGTCGCCAGGCAGGGGTGGATCATCCCGGCGCCCTTGGCCATCCCGCCGACGGCGAAGCCGTCACGCGCGACGATGCACTGCTTTGGCCCGGAGTCGGTGGTGAGGATGGCGCCGGCCGCATCCGGCCCGCCCTCCGCCGACAGCGCCGCCGCGGCACGGCCGAGACCCTCGACGACCTTCGCGAGGGGCAGCGGGACGCCGATGACGCCGGTCGAGAGCACCAGCACCTGCTCCGGCGCCAACGCGAGCAGCCCGGCCGCGGCCTCGGCGGTCGCGCGGGCCGCCGCGATGCCCTCCTCGCCCGTCGCGGCGTTGGCGACGCCGGAGTTGACGACCACGGCCTGCGGCGCGGCCGCCGCGAGGTGCTCCTTCGACACGAGCACGGGCGCCGCCTGGACGCGGTTCGCCGTGAACAGCGCCGTGCCGACGGCGGGCACCGCCGAGCGGACGAGCGCGAGGTCGGGGGCGCGCCGGCGAATCCCGGCGTGGGTCCCGGCCGCCTCGAACCCTCGTGCGGCGGTGACGCTCAGACCAGCACCCCCGAGAGCCGCAGCCCGGCCGTCTCCTCGAGCCCGAGCGCGAGGTTGGCGTTCTGCACCGCCTGACCGGCCGCGCCCTTGCCGAGGTTGTCGAGCGCACAGACGACGACCGCGAGCTCGGTCGCCTCGTCGGCGAAGACGTTCAGCTCGGCCGCGTCCGTCCCCTGCACCCGCGCGAGCTCGGGCGCGACGTCGTCGGAGAGGAGCTCGACGACGTGGCTCGCGGCGTACGCCTCGTCCAGGAGCGCACGCGGGTCGACGCCCGGCAGCGGCCGCACGAAGCACGTCGCGACGAGCCCGCGGCGGACCGGGAGCAGGTGCGGCGCGAAGCAGACGGGAAAGCCGAGGGCCTGCTCGAGCTCGGGCGCGTGCTGGTGGCGGCCGACCCGGTAGGGCGCGACGTTCTCGAGCACGGCGCCGGCGTGCGAGGACGGTCGGAGCGCCCGGCCCGCGCCCGAGACGCCCGACTTGGCGTCGACGGCGACGGCGGTGCGGTCGATCGCGTCGCGGAGCGGGTGGAGCGCGAGCAGGATCGCGGTCGCGTAGCACCCCGGGTTCGCGAGCAGGCGACCCACAGGCGGCGCGATCTCCGGGAGCGCGTACTCCCAGCCGGCGAGCGCGTCGGGCCGCGGGTGTGCGAACCCGTACCAGCCCTGGTAGAGGCCGGGATCGTCGAGGCGATGCGCCCCGGAGAGGTCGACGACGATCCCGGCCCCGGGCGGGTCGAGCGCGGCGGCCTCCTCGTGCCCGAGGCAGAGGAAGACGACGTCCGCGCCTGCTGCGAGCGCGTCCGCGTTCGCGACGAACGCGGGCAGCCGCGAGCCGCCGTTGCGCCCCAGGCGCGGGTCGAGCGCGCTCGCCGGAAGGCCGGCGTGCGAGTCGGACCCGAGCGCGAGCAGTTCCAGCTCCGGGTGCCCGAGCACGCGGTCGAGGAGCTCCTGTCCGGCGTAGCCGGAGGCGCCGACGATGGAGACGGTCGCGGACAAGTTGCGTAGTATGCCGAGGATTGATTGTTTATGCAAACGCTGCTCCACGTGCGGAGGCGGGCACGGTGGCCCCTGGGCGCGCTGCTACCGTTCGCCCGGGTTGCAGCACGTTCTCGTCCTGAACGCGAGCTACGAGCCGCTCAACGTGACGACGGTTCGGCGGGCGCACGTGCTCGTGTACAAGGGGAAGGCAGAGGTGGTCGAGGAGCTCGACCGACCACTCCACGCGGCCACGGACACGTACCCGTGGCCGCACGTGATCCGTCTCGTCACCTACGTCCGCGTCCCCCGGGCCGTCCAGCGGAAGATCTCGCGCCGGGCGCTGTTCGCCCGCGACGGATGGCGCTGCGTCTACTGCGGCGCCGGCGGGCGGCTCACGCTCGACCACGTCGTCCCGCGCAGCCGGGGCGGCGAGTCGTCGTGGGAGAACGTGGTCACGAGCTGCGCCTCCTGCAACCACAAGAAGGGCGACCGGCTGCTCGAGGAGACGCAGATGACGCTCGCGACGGTGCCGCGACCGCCGGCGCCGGTGCTCTTCATCCAGATCGCGGCCCCGCGGATCCCGGACGGCTGGGAGCCCTACCTCGCCGGCTACGGGACGAGCACGCGGGGGCGATCCGCCGCGGCCTAGTGCGCTGGCGCTGCAGCGTCTGCGGCGAGGAGCACGAGTCGCTGCCGCACGACTGGGTCCTCGACCGACCGCGCTACTGGGACGGGCCGCGTGGTCCCGAGGACTGGCTTTCGGACGATCTCTGCGTCTGGACGGACGACGACGGCGTGCGCAGCTTCTTCATCCGTGGACTCCTGACGATCCCGGTCGTCGACGCCGACGACGACCTGCGCTACGGCTTCTGGTCGTCGCTCAGCAGGTCCTCGTTCGCGCGGGTGCTCGAGCTGTGGGACGACCCGCGGCGGACACAGGAGCCGCCGTACTTCGGCTGGCTCGCGAGCGCGCCGCCGGGCTATCCGGACACTCGCGGGCTCGCCGTCGACGTGGTCACCGCCTCGCTCGACCTCCGGCCGCAGCTCGTGCTCCACGACGCCGACCACCCGCTCGTGCGAGAGCAACGGGAGGGGGTCACGCTCGCGCGGGTGCGCGAGATCGCGGAGAACCATCTGCACTGAAGGCCCGCCTCACCCGCTCATCGCCCGCTCGACGGCCTCGCGTTCCTCGGGGCTGAGGGCGATCGGCGCGCGGCCGCGGTCGAGCTCCTTCACGTAGATGCGCGCATAGTCGCGGCCCTGGATCGCGCTGAGGACGACGCCGGTGCGCGACGAGTCGAGGAGGGCGATCGTCGCCGACTGCTGGCCGCCCGTCCCCTCGTACGCGTCGTAGCGGACGATCGACGTGCGGGCGACGGCGCCGTCGAGGCGGCGATCGACGCGGGCGAGCCCGGCCGCGATCTCGTCGACGGCCTTGTGCAGGTCGTCGATGCGCCCCTGGAGCGAGACGGCGAAGTCGACCAGGTCTGCCCTGCCGCCGCCGAGGAGGACCGCCTGCGACGCGCGCGTCCGCCGCAGCGCCCACCGCGCCCACGCCGCGAGCGCGAGCGCGAGCACCGCGACCGCGAGGGCCGCGACGCCGATCCACCCTGCGACGTCCGCCGACACGCGGAAGAGGTTAGTGCCGCCCCGCCGCGGACGCGGAGAGAGGAGACGGGCCGGAGAACCGCCTCTGCCATGAAGGGAGGGGGCATGGGGGAAAGCCAGGTTCCCCCGAGAGAACCGACGCGCGGGATCGCAGCCCGGCGAAGCCGGGCGCATCCCGCCCGTCGAACCACGTCGGCCCGTGTGAGCACGATGCGCGGCCGGAGCGCCCGCCCCGGCAGGGGCGCGCGCGGAGGCCAACGACCACGCCCTCCCCACGTCAGCTACGAGACGCCGCCATGGAGGCCGAAGCGCGCTTCACGCGCGCGAGAGGCCAAGACGACGCCCCACCAACGCGACCCGGTAAAGGAGGGG
>DATHTC010000071.1:0-5821 GCA_035463735.1 Gaiellaceae bacterium
AGGCCAAAGAGGACGCCCCACCAACGCGACCCGGCGAAGGAGGGGGCCCACGGGGGAACCATGGGTTCCCCCGTGCGAAAGGGGCTCCCCACGCTCATAGGATCGCTCCCTCGAGGCGGAGCAGCGCCTCCTTCACGTGGAGGCCGCCGCCGTAGCCGACGAGCCTCCCGTCGGCTCCGACCACGCGGTGGCAGGGGAGCACGATCGGGATCGGGTTGCGGTTCATCACCGTGCCCACGGCGCGGGCCGCGGCCGGGCGGCCCGCGCGCGCGGCGAGCGTCCCGTACGTGGTCGTCTCGCCGTACGGGACCTGCGCGAGCTCGGCCAGCACCTGCCGGTGGAACGGGGCGACGAGCTCCAGGTCGAGCGGCAGCTCGAACTCGGTGCGGCGACCCTCGAAGTAGTCGTCGAGCTCGCGCTTCGCCTCGTCCACGGCACGCGGCGCGCGGAGCACGCGGAGGCCGTAGGCGCGGGCGAGGGACTCCTCCTGCCGCTCGGGGTCGGCGTCGTAGGAGATCCGGCAGACACCGCGCGGCGTGGCGGCGACGAAGAGCGGCCCGACGGGCGAGTCGACGACGTCGTAGCCGGCGTCGAGCAGGCCCTCGGCCGCGGCGGCGGCACGGAAGCGCTCGTCGAGGGAGTGGGGGACGGTCATGGGCGCTGCTCCTTCTGCCGCAGGCGGCGGACGCCGGACGACGCGGCCTGCCGCGCCGCCTCCGGGGTCGAGCCGAGCGCGGCGGCGATGTCGGCGTAGTCGAGGTCGAATCCGTACCGCAGGACGACGGCGGCCCGCTCCGTCGGGGGCAGCTCGTCCGCGAGGTGCTCGAGCTGGGCGAGCACGGGCCGCTCGTCCACCGTCGCCGGCTCGCCGTCGAGCGAGTCGGGGCGGCGGCGACGGAGCGCGTCGATCGCGACGCGGCTCGCGATCGTCAGCACCCACGCGCGCAGGTGAGTGCCGTGCTCGAGCCGCCCGTACGCGCGCAGCGCGCGGAGGAACGTCTCCTGGAACGCGTCCTCGGCGGCCTGGCGGCCGAGCCGGCGCGCGAGGAGGCGGAACACCTCGTCCCGGTGGGCGTCGTAGAAGCGCTCGAACGGCGGGATCGCCACGGCTGCCATCATGCGTTGAAACGGCGGCCGCCGCCTGCGTGTGAGACTTGTGAGCGTGAGCGGCGTCCCGGAGGTCCGCTACGCACGCAGCGGCGACGTGTCGGTGGCCTTCCAGGTCGTGGGCGAGGGAGCGCTCGACCTGGTGCTCGTGCACGGCTGGGTGTGCACGTTTCAGCCGGGGTGGGAGTGGCCGGCGCTCTCGCGGTTCTACCGCCGGCTCGCGGGGATCGGTCGGCTGATCCTCTTCGACAAGCGCGGCACCGGGCTGTCGGACCGCGTCGCGCGGATCCCCACGCTCGAGGAGCGAATGGACGACGTGCGGGCGGTGATGGACGCCGTCGGCACCGAGCGGGCGGCCGTGCTCGGCATCTCCGAGGGCGGGCCGATGTGCGCGCTCTTCGCCGCCACGTACCCCGAGCGCACCGCCGCGTTCGTCGGGATGGGCACGTACGCGCGGCGGATGTGGGCGCCGGACTACGCGATCGGGTTCACCGCGCCGAGCCCCTGGCACACGCCGCGCCCCGAGGACTGGGGGGTGCCCGCCGCGCGGCGCTTCCTGGCCGAGCGAGCGCCGTCGGCGGCCGGCGACGAGGAGGCGGTGCGCTGGTACGCGTCGTACCTCGTCCGCGGGGCGAGTCCCGGCGCGGCCGCCCAGCTCGCGGCGATGAACCGCGACATCGACGTGCGCCCGGTGCTCCCGAGCATCCGCGTGCCGACGCTCGTGCTCTTCCGCGCGGGCGAGTACCTGCGCGACGCCAGCCGCTACCTCGGCGAGCACGTGGCCGGGGCGCGGGTCGTGGAGCTTCCCGGCGACGACCACATCCCCTGGGAGGGCGACCAGGACTCGGTGGTGGGGGAGATCGAGAGCTTCCTCGGCGCCGTCCAGGCGGAGATCGCGCTCGACCGCGTGCTCGCCACCGTCTTGTTCACCGACGTGGTCGGCTCCACGGAGCGCGCTGCAGAACTGGGCGACGCCGAGTGGCGCGCGCTGCTCGACCGGCACGACGCGCTGGCCGCGGGTCACGTCGCGCGCTTCCGCGGCCGCGTCGTGAAGACCACGGGCGACGGCGTGCTCGCGACCTTCGACGGGCCGGCGCGCGCGGTCCGCTGCGCGCGCGCGATCGCCGCCGGCGTGCAGGAGCTCGGCCTCGCCATCCGCGCGGGCGTCCACACGGGGGAGCTGGAGCTTCGCGGCGACGACGTGGGTGGGATGGCCGTGCACATCGGCGCGCGGATCGCGGCGCTCGCCGGTCCGGGCGAGGTGCTCGTGTCGCGGACGGTCACGGACCTCGTGGCGGGCTCCGGGCTCGCCTTCGAGGATCGAGGCGAGCACGAGCTCAAGGGAGTCCCCGGCCGGTGGCGGCTGTTCGCCGTCGGCGGGTGACGCGGATGACGCCCGCGACCCGGTACGCGAGGAGCGGCGGCGTCAACATCGCCTACCAGGTGGTGGGCGACGGGCCGTTCGACCTCGTCGTGATCCCGATCTGGGTCTCCCACCTCGAGCAGGCGTGGGAAGAGCCGTCGCTCGCCGCGTTCTACGGGCGGCTGGCCGCCTTCTCCCGCCTGATCCTCTTCGACAAGCGCGGCACCGGCCTGTCGGACCGCGTCGCCGACGACGCGCTGCCGTCGCTCGAGGAGCGGATGGACGACGTCCGCGCGGTGATGGACGCGGTCGGGTCGCGGGAGGCGGCGCTGTTCGGGATGCACGAGGGCGGCACGATGGCGATCCTCTTCGCGGCGACGTACCCGGAGCGGGTGCGGGCGCTCGTCACGTTCGGAGCCTTCGCGCGCCGGCTCTGGGCGCCCGACCACCCGTGGGGCCGCACGGCGGACGACCGCGCCGCGTGGGTGGGCGAGATCGTGTCGGCGTGGGGCGGTCCGGTCGGGCTCGACCGGGTGGCCCCCTCGCGCGCGGGCGACGAGGGCTTCGCGGTGTGGTGGGCGTCGTACCTGCGCCACGGTGCGAGCCCGGGCGCCGCCGCAGCAATGGCTCGGATGAACGACGAGATCGACGTCCGCCCGGTGCTCGGCGCGGTGCACGTACCGACGCTCGTCGTCCATCGGGTCGACGATCGACGCGTCGACGTCGAGGAGGCGCGCTTCCTCGCCGCCGAGATCCCGGGCGCGACGCTGGTCGAGCTCCCCGGCGAGGATCACCTTCCGTGGGCCGGCGATCCGGCGGCCGTCCTCGACGAGGTCGAGCTCTTCCTCACGGGGACGCGGCGGGGACCCGAGCCGGACCGGGTGCTGGCGAGCCTCCTGTTCACCGACGTCGTCGGCTCGACGCGGCTGGCGGCGTCGCTCGGCGACCGGCGCTGGCGTGAGCTTCTCGGCCGGCACGACCGCCTCGTCCGGGCCGCGATCGAGCAGTGGCGCGGCCGGGAAGTCGACACGACGGGCGACGGCTTCTTCGCCGCCTTCGACGGGCCTGCGCGCGCAGTGCGCTGCGCGCGCGCCGCCGTCGAGGCCGTGCGCACGCTCGGCCTCGAGCTCCGGGCGGGCGTGCACACCGGCGAGGTCGAGGTCGACGGCGACGACGTGCGCGGGATCGCCGTCCACATCGCCGCGCGGGTCGCGGCCCTCGCCGGCCCGGGTGAGGTCCTGGTCTCCCAGACCGTCGCCGACCTCGTCGCCGGCTCCGGGCTCGCGTTCGAGGAGCGGGGCGAGCACGAGCTGAGGGGCGTGCCGGGCCGGTGGCGCCTCGCCGCGGTGCGAGCGTGAACCTCGCCGTCGTCGGCCACGTGGAGTGGTGCGAGTTCCTGCGCGTCGAGGAGCTGCCGCCGCCGGGCGGGATCGTGCACGCGCACGAGTCGTGGGAGGAGCCGGGCGGCGGTGGCGCAGTCGCGGCCGTCCAGCTCGCACGGATCGCCGGCACGTGCGTGTTCTTCACCGGCCTGGGCGAGGACGAGCTCGGCCGGCGGGCGGCGCGGCGGCTCGCCGAGCTGGGCGTGGAGGTTCTGACGGCGCCGACGGAGGAGGCGACGCGACGGGCCCTCGTCCACGTGGACGCGCACGGGGAGCGGACGATCACCGTCCTCGGCCGCAAGCTCGTGCCGCAGGGCGCCTCGCCGTCGCTGCCGTGGGACCGGCTCGGGCGGATGGACGGCGTCTTCTTCGTCAGCGGCGACGCGGAGGCAGCGCGCAGGGCGCGGGCTGCGCGCGTCCTCGTCGCGACGCCGCGCGAGCTGGAGACCCTGCAGGAGGCCGCCGTCGAGCTCGATGCCCTCGTCGGCAGCGGAGACGACGACGGCGAGCGTTACCGGCCTGGCGACCTCGACCCGCCCCCGCAGCTCGTCGTCGCGACCGCCGGGGCGCTCGGCGGCTGGACGCAGCCCGGAGGGCCGTACCGGGCGGTGGCGCCGCCGGGCGAGCTCGAGGACACGTACGGATGCGGCGATTCGTTCGCCGCCGGCCTGACGTTCGCGCTCGCCGACGGGCGCGGCATCGAGGACGCGCTCGCGCTCGCGGCGGAGTGCGGCGCGGAGGCGCTGATCCGGCGCGGCGCCCACGGGGAGCGCCGCGCCGAGGCAGCGGGCTAGGCGGCGAGCTCCTAGCCGCTGACCTGCCTCGACTCGGCGATGCGCGTGGGCCCCGGGTGCGTACTCCCGCACGGCCGCCGGTGCCTTGTGGGTCGGGGGGATTGCCAAGTGGGGAATGGTGGTTTACAGTGGGGCGAAGTGGGAGACAGCGACCACGCCCCGTCATGCTCCTCGGCGAGTTCGAACACACCATCGACGACAAGAGCCGGCTCACGCTTCCGGCCCGGTTCCGCTCGGCGTTCGCCGACGGGATCGTCGTGACGCGCGGCATGGACGGCTGCCTCTACGCCTACACGCAGGAGGCCTGGGACGACCTCGTCGCGACCCGGCTCGCCGCGCTCGACCCGCTGAGCCAGGACGACCGGCGGATCCAGCGGCACTTCTTCGCGGGCGCGATCGAGGCGGAGCTCGACCGGCAGGGGCGGGTGGGCCTGCCGGCGGCGCTGGTCCAGCACGCCGGGCTGGGGCGGGAGGTCGTGGTCGCGGGGGTCAACGACCACGTCGAGATCTGGGACCGCGAGGCGTGGCGGCGCGAGCTCGCGGTGGTCGAAGGGAGTGCGGAAGATGTTGCCGAACGCCTTGCCAAGCGCGACTGACCACGTCCCGGTCCTGGCCGGCGAGGTGCGCGAGCTCCTCGCGGTGCGGCCGGGCGAGACGGTGGTGGACTGCACCTTCGGAGCCGGCGGGCACAGCGCCCTGCTGGCGGAGGACCTCGGAGGCCGCGGGAAGCTGATCGCGATCGACCGCGACCCGACCGTGCGGCCGTACTTCGAGCGGTTCCGCCGCCGGTTCCCCGGGATCCAGGCGCGGCTGCTGCGCGGCGACTTCGCCGTCGTCCTGCGCCAGCTCGCCGACAACGGCGTCCGTGCCGACGCGATCCTGCTCGACCTCGGCGTTTCGTCGATGCAGATCGACCGGCCCGACCGCGGCTTCTCGTACGCCGCCGACGCGCCGCTCGACATGCGGATGGACAGCGCCGCCGAGCTCTCGGCCCGCGAGCTCGTGAACGAGGCGGACGAGCGCGAGCTCTCGCTGATCTTCAAGCGCTTCGGCGAGGAGCGCTACGCGCGCCAGATCGCCCGCGCCATCGTGCGCCGTCGCGCCGAGAGCCCGTTCGAGCGCACGGGCGAGCTCGTCGACACGATCAAGGGCGCGATCCCCACGCCGGCCCGGTT
>DATHTC010000072.1:0-2687 GCA_035463735.1 Gaiellaceae bacterium
CCAGCCATGGAGGGAGGGGGCAAGGGGGAACCGCCAGGTTCCCCCAAGACAAGACGCGCGGGATCGCAGCCCGCGAAGCGGGCGCATCCCGCCCGTCCAACCACGTCGGCCCCGATGAAGACGCCACCCGGCCGGAGCGCCCGCCCCGGACGGGGCGCGGGCGGAGGCCAACGACCACGCCCTCCCGCGTCAGCTACGAGACCACGCCATGGAGGCCGAAGCGCGGTTCATCCGCGCGAGAGGCCACGGGGACGCCGCTCCCACGAGTCCCGGCGAAGGAGGGGGCCCACGGGGGAACCATGGGTTCCCCCGTGCTACATCTCGTAGACCCGCGACGCCTTCGCGATCCCGCGGCTGAGCAGGTACGCGGCCGTGGTCCAGAGGAAGAACTGCAGCCAGTCGGCGGGGCCGAGCGTGTCGGCGATCCACGTGACGAGCATGGCGACGAGCAGCGCGAGGATCCAGACGAGCAGCTCGGCGCTGCCCGGGACGAAGCCCATCCCGATCGGCGGGTGCCAGTCCCGCTCGCCGGCGGACGGGGCCGTCGACGGGGGCGGGGGCTGCTCGGGAGGCGGCGAAGCGGGCTGCTCGGGGGGTGTGGTGGTCACGGGCCCTCCTCGGGGTTGTGGACGATCTCCAGCTTGATGCCGTCGGGGTCGCGGAAGAAGACGGCGTAGTAGCCGTGCGAGTACGGATACTCCTCCGGGCCGCTCTCGATCTCCGCACCCTGCTCCCGCAGCCAGGCGGCGCGCTCGTCGACGGACGCACGCGAGTCAGCGTCGAAGGCGAGATGGTGGAGCCCGACGCGGTAGCGGTCGTAGCCGTCGTCGTGGGACGACTGCGCCTGCCGCAGCCCGACGGCGTCGCGCCCACCGAGCAGGTACCAGATCGTCTCGCCGCGCTCGCCCTCTACCTCCCTCACCCGGCGGTAGCCGAGCGGCGCGAGCAGGTCGCGGTAGAAGGGCAGGCTGCGCTCGACCGACGAGACGCAGATGTCGACGTGGCTCACGCCGAGCCCGGGCATGTCGCCCGGGTTCAGCGGCCCTCCGACAACTCCTGCCCGCGCCCGTAGCGCACGGCTCGGTCGACCGCCCGCCGGTCGAGGCCGCGCTCGAGCAGCTCCTGCCGCAGCTCCCCCTCGCGCGCGAGCTTGAGGAAGAGCCACGCGAGCGCGCCGATCGTGACGAGCGAGCCCTCGACCATCATGATCCCGCCCGCGATCCCCTGGTCGGCGAGCGCCGAGATCCCCCAGATTCGCTCCGCACGCTCGTACGCGCCGTAGACCGGCTCCCCGGCCCAGAAGAAGACGTTGCCGAGCACGGTCTCGATCAGACGGACGGCGACGACGTAGCCGAGCTTCCATCCGGTGCCGAACCACGCCGGGCCCGGGAGCACCTCCACCACCGGCGCCCACATCAGCATCCCGAAGCCGAGGAAGCACGCGTGCTCGAGCGCGTGCACCGCCCCGTTGGCGAGCGCTGCCTCGTACAGGGCGGGGAGATGCCAGACGTAGAGGTTCGCCGCCCACAGCGGCAGCGCGACGAGTGGGTGGGCGAGGACGCGCAGCTTCTCCACCGGCGGGAGCGCAAGCACCGGCCGCAGGAGCGGCCCCGTGAGCCCGAGCACGAGCGCGAGCGCCGCGAGGTCTCCGAGGAGGACGTGCTGGAGCATGTGCGCCGAGACCAGCCGCTCCTCGGCGAGTCGCTCGAGCGGCGGCGACACCGCGACGAGGAGGAGCGCGAGGCCGATCGCGAAGCTGGCGCGACGTGCAGCGGGCACGGGCTGCCCGCGACGCGCGAGCCGGGCGGCGCGGCGGAAGTAGAGGAAGCCGACGAGCGCGATCGGCGCCAGCTGGAGCACGAGGTCGAGCACCGCCGGCGAGCGTAGCGCTCCGTCCGCGGACGTTCGCTAGCCTCGACCGCGGCCGTGTTCCTCTTCCACTACCACCTCGTCACCAGCCGGGTACGCGAGGTCGAGGCCCGGTACGTCGGGAAGCTCGGGTTCGAGCTCGTCGCGCGCTACGGCCGCATCGGCGACGAGCAGACGTCCTTCGAGCCCGGCGTGTCGTGGGAGGAGCTCGACCGGCGGGGCTTCAAGCTGCGGCTGTCCGAGCTCGAGCGCGGCGCGGTCAACGTCGTCGTCCAGCCCGGCCAGTGGCCGCTCCCGCGCGTCGACCACATCGGCGTCGCGCTCGACGACGACGAGTTCGACGCCGCGATCGCGGAGGCGTCGCGCCGCGACCTGCGGATCCAGGAGCACGGCGGTCGACGGACGTTCGTCTCCACGGGCGCGGGGTACCGCCTCGAGCTGCATCCGCCGCGGGAGTGGATCGACGAGCTCCTCGCCGGAGGCGACGAGCTCCGGCTGGGCGAGCTCCAGCTGCGGGCGGACGAGCCGGAGGAGAAGGCCCGCGTGCTGGCCGAGCTGCTCGAGCTGGACCGGGAGGAGAGTGCGGTGCTCGTCGGCGAGACGGTCGTGCGCTTCGTCCCCGGCGGCCCGCAGGGGCGGCCGGAACTGTTCGCCGAACAATTCTTGTAGTGGGGGAACCCATGGTTCCCCGACTGGCCCCCTCGTTCGCCGGGTCGCGTTGGTGGGGCGTCCTCTTGGCCTCTCGCGCGCATGAAGCGCGCTTCGGCCTCCATGGCGTGGTCTCGTCACTGACGCGGGAGGGCGTGGTCGTTGGCCTC
>DATHTC010000073.1:0-6744 GCA_035463735.1 Gaiellaceae bacterium
GGATCGTCGAGCAGGTGCCCGACACGCTCGTCGTCTGGGAGAGCCTCGACGGCAAGCAGACGCGCGGCACGGTCAGGTTCGAGAAGCTCGGCGAGGCCCGGACACGGATCCGGCTCGAGATGAGCTACCGGCCGGAGGGGCCGTTCGAGAAGCTCGGGTCCGCGATCGGCCTCGACCGCCGGCGCGTGCGCGGCGACCTCGAGCGCTTCCGCGAGCTGATCGAGGCGCGCGGGATCGAGAGCGGCGCCTGGCGGGGCGAGGTGCACAGCGGCGCCACGCAGTAGCCGCGAAGCTCGGCGTCACCGTCCGCGGCGCTACAGCCGCGGGCGGTGACGCTCGACGATCGCCTCGAGCGCGAGGCCGCGCGGGAGCGTCCCGTACGCCCTCGCGCCGCCGCGCTCGACCCGTGAGGCGACGAACGCGTCCGTCACCTCCGACGGCGCGTGCCGCACGAGCAGCGAGCCCTGGAGCGCGACCGCCAGCGCTTCGACGAGCCGGCGGGCGCCGGTCTCGTCCGCGTCCGCGAGCGCGCGCTCGGCGAGCGGCCGCAGCTCCGGCTCGAGCTCCCCGAGGAACGCCTCGAGCGAGTCGGGATCGCGCTCGATCGCGCGGAGAACGTCGAGCGCGATCACGTTCCCGGAGCCCTCCCAGATCGAGTTCACCGGGCTCTCCCGGTACAGGCGCGGGAGGCCGGACTCCTCGACGTAGCCGTTGCCACCGAGGCACTCGAGCGCTTCCGCCACGAGCGGCGGCGTCTGCTTGCAGATCCAGTACTTCGCCACCGCCGTCACCAGGCGGCGCAGCGGCCCGCCCTCGTCGAACGCCCGCGCGACGCGCAGGGCGAGGACCGTCGCGGCCTCGGACTCGACGCAGAGGTCGGCGAGCACGTTCAGCATCAGCGGCTGCTCGATCAGCCGGCGGCCGAACGCGCTGCGGTACGCGGCGTGGTGTGTCGCCTCCGCGACCGCGCGGCGCATGAGCGCCGTCGAGCCGAGCGCGCAGTCGAGGCGCGTGTGGTTGACCATCTCGACGATCGTCCGCACGCCGCGGCCCTCGTCACCGACCAGGTGCGCGCGCGCCTCCAGCAGCTCGATCTCGGCCGAGGCGTTCGAGCGGTTGCCGAGCTTGTCCTTGAGCCGCTCGAGCCGGATGCCGTTGCGCTCGCCGTCCGGGAGCACGCGCGGAACGAGGAAGCACGAGAGCCCGCCGGGCGCCTGCGCGAGCACGAGGAACGCGTCGCACATCGGCGCGGAGCAGAACCACTTGCGGCCGGAGAGCGCGTAGTCCCCGCCGCCGAGCGGCCGCGCCTCCGTCTCGTTCGCGCGGACGTCGGAGCCTCCCTGCACCTCCGTCATCGCCATCCCGCAGAGGGCGCCGGCCTTGTCGGCCGGCGGCATCAGCCCCGGCTCGTACGCGGGAGCCGTGAGCCGTGGCTCCCACTCCGCCGCCAGCGCCGGCTCGGCGCGCAGCGCCGGAACCGCCGCGTACGTCATCGACAGCGGGCAGCCGACGCCCGCTTCCACCTGGGACAGCGTCACGAACAGCGCCGCCCGCGCGACGTGCGTGCCGGGGGCGGGCTCGCGCCACGGCAGCGAGTGCACGCCGCTTTCGACGGCCAGCTCCAGCAGCGCATGCCAGGCGGGATGGAACTCGACCTCGTCGACGCGGCGGCCGAAGCGATCGTGCGTGCGGAGGACGGGCGGGTGCTCGTTCGCGAGGCGTCCCCACTCGAGCGGCTCGCCGCCGAGCTCCGTGCCGAGCTCGCTCGCGCGCTCCTCCCACGCGCCTCCGCCCTCGCGTCGAAGGGCCTCGACGAGCGGCCGGTTCTCGGCGAAGAGGTCGTACCCTTCGAGCGGCGGCGGCTGGTTGCCGACGGCGTCGGGTCGCAGGCGGAGCTCCACGGGATGATTCTGCGTCACGCGGAGGGTCGGCGTCGAGCGGTCGGCGGCGCGGGCGGATGCGCGCGTGGTCGTCCGGCGCGGTCCGGTAGGTTCGCACCCGTGTCGGTGCTCGCGCTGAGCGGCAGTCAGAAGACCGGGATCCTCGTCGTCGCGGCGATCTTCATCGGCTTCGCGCTCGCGTCGGCCTTCCTGCTCCCGCGCCGCAATCCCGACTTCCCGGGCCGCCACGTGACCCTGTTCGTCGTCGTCAGCGTCGCGCTCTTCATCGCGATGATGAGCGCGATGGTGGTGCTCGCGGTGGAGGACGAGGAGGAGGGCGAGGCGAGCGCCGCCGCGGGCGAGGTGCAGGAGACGGGCGGGGAGCCCGCCGGCGGCTCGGAGGACACGACCGGCGAGACGGAGACGCAGGCGCCCGCCGAGGCGCAGGGCGACCCGGCGGCGGGCAAGGAGGTCTTCGCGTCCGCCGGGTGCGGCGGCTGCCACGCGCTCGAGGACGCCGGCGCGAGCGGCGCCGTCGGGCCCAACCTCGACGACTCGGCGCCCGACCTCCAGCTCGTCCTCGAGCGCGTGACGAACGGCTCGGGCCCGATGCCCGCGTTCAAGGATCAGCTCTCCGAGGACGAGATCCAGGACGTCGCCGCCTACGTCGTCCAGGCGACCGGCGGCTCCTAGAACAGCGCCTCCAGGCGCGCGCGGTCGGCGGACGAGAGCTCGAGCGAGAGCGCGCGCAGCGCGGGCTCCAGGTGCTCGGGGCGGCGTGGGCCGAGCACGACAGCTCCGACGCGCGGGTCCGAGAGCAGCCAGGCGATCGCGAGCGTCGCGCCGTCGACGCCGTTCGCGGCCGCCTCGCCGGCGAAGCGGTCGAGCGCGTCGAACACGGCCTCGTCCTCGAGGTGCCGATACGGCTCGGGGCGCAGCGCCATCCGCGAGCCGGCCGGGAGCGGCTGCCCGCGCCGGTACTTGCCCGTGAGCCATCCGCCGGCGAGCGGCCCGAAGGCCTGGAACTCGGCCTCCCGGTCGCGGCAGCGCTCGACGACCGGCTCCGACTCCCGGTCGAGCAGCGAGTACGCGTTCTGCACGGCGGCGACCGTCGCCGCGGCGAGCGCCTCGTCGAGCTCCCGCACGTCCACGTTCGAGACGCCGACGGCGCCGACGAGCCCTTCGTCGCGCAGCCGCTCGAGCGCCACGAACGTGTCCGCGACCGGCGTCGCCGGATCGGGCTCGTGCGTGAGGTACAGGTCGACGGCGTCGACGCCGAGCCGCTCGAGGCTGCCGCGGAGCTGACGCCGGATCCGCGCGGGGGCGAGCCCCTGGTCCGCCGGTTTGCCGTCGACCGAGTGGAACACCTTCGTCGTCAGCGACGGCCGGTGCCCGCGCGAGCGCATCCACTCGCCGATCCACCGCTCGCTCCTGCCGCCGCCGTACGCGTCTGCCGTGTCGAAGCGGCGGATGCCGGCGGCCCAGGCGGTGTCCATCAGCCCGAAGGCCTGCTCCCGCGTCTCGCCCTGGCCGAAGAACGCAGGCGCCGAGCCGATCCCGCCGAAGTTCCCGCACCCGAGGACGAGCCGCCCGACGTCGTGCACGCCGCGACTGTATGCGGCATGGCCCCCTGAGCGAGTCAACGGCGGCGACCCGACCGGCTACCCTTGGCCGCGCCGCGGAGAGGTGTCCGAGCGGTCTAAGGAGCGCGACTGGAAATCGCGTACGTGCTGAAAGGTGCGTCGCGGGTTCAAATCCCGCCCTCTCCGCCTCGCGGCGGAGGGCCCCGGCCGGGGCCCTGCCGTCGCCGTCAGTCGCGCACGCGGGGTGCTCCTACCACGGCGTCGCCTCGCGCGGTGCGGGCGGGATAGCCTCAATCAGCGCGTCGACGATCTCGTCGGCATGGAGCGCGCTCCGCCGGGCGAGCCGGTGGAGCTCGGCAAGCGTCTCGCTCCACCCGGCCGGCTCCTCGTCGCGCAACTCCGAGCTCAGCTCGTCGACCTGCTCGCCCGATGGGTTGAAGATCGCAACCTCATGGCGGAGCGCTCCCTCGAGGTCGCGGCAGGCGATCGACACCGATCCCTGCTCCCGCTCCCACACGAATGAGTCCTCACCCTCGATCCGCCACGCCACGACTCCGGCGAGCGTGGCCTCGCAGAGGCGTTCGCACAGCACGATGAGGCGCTGGTTGTCTGCCGCAGACGACACCCTTCCTCCTGTTCGCTAGTGGTCGACCCCTATTCTCGTTCAGCCGCCGCTCGGCGGCGAGTCCTGCCTCTGCGGGGACGGAGCCGGAGCGCGTACCAGTGCTCTCCCTGTCCGACGACTCCCCACCCCTGTCGCTCGAGCTCGCCGACGAGCGCGCGATGCGCGGCGAGCGCTCGGTGCTCCTCCGGCGGCGGCTCGGCCTTGCGCCACCGGAAGTCGGGTGACTCGGCGATCACGTGCTCCTGGCCTTCCGCGTCGCGGGCGAACGCGTAGAACCTCGAGTACACGTACCCGCGCCACCAGCGGATTTCGCACTCGGTGCCGGGCGGGCGCCTCGGCGCCGGGACCTGCTCCCGCGGCCGAACCGGCTCGATCGCCGCGCGCGCCGGCCCGGTCGCGGCCTCGCGGGACTCCGCGGACGCCTCACGCCGGGTCGGAGCCATGCCCACAGTGTCGTCACCTTTGCGTGGAGGTCGAGTGTCCTCGTCGAGCGCGCGGAGGAGGTCGTTGACGACGAGCCGTCCCGCGTCGTCGGACGCGGCCGCGTCGACGGCGACGGTCACGGCGGCGCCCTCCCCCGCCGCGGCCGGCTCCCGTCCCTCCGAACCCTCCGGCCGCGCGCGGACGCCGCGTGCGGGTGTCCGGTCGCTCAGCACCGCGAGGGCGATCGTGGCGAGGCCGAGCACGAGCGCGAGCACGGCAGCGAGGACCACGACCCTGGCCGTCGTGCCCGGCCAGTCGGCGGCGAGGACGTCCGGTGTCGCAGCCCACGCAACCGACAGGCGCGCGATCACCGGCATCCGGAGAGCCCGTCGGCCGAGGACCGTCAGCGGCGCGCGACGGTGAACGCGCTCGACCCCAGCACCTCGCCGTAGGTCGCGTCCCGCCTGGCACCGAAGGCGGGCCACACGTACCACCGGTACGTGCCCACCGTCAGCCGCTGCCGTTTCCCGGCGTAACGCCAGCTCTGCGCAAGCTTGAGTCGGGTTCGGGTCGGCCACGCGCTCAGCACCTTCGTCTTGCCGCGGAAGAGTTGCACGTTGTAATACGTGGCGCCCTTCACGGCGGACCACACGAGCTGCGGCGGACGCACGACCCGGGCACCGTTCCGCGGTGCGCGGAGGAGAATCGCGCGGGGCTGCACCGCGAACGCGACCCCCGCCGAGCGGTTGCCGCTGCGGTCGAAGCTCACGATCACGTACCGATACTGCGTCCCGTTGCGGAGCTTCGAGTCACGGAAGCTCGCCGCCCGCCCCTCGTAGACGGCGACGGCGGACGCCGCGGGCTCCGTTGCGACCGATCGCAGGATCCGCACGTGGCTGAAGTCTGCGTCGGCCGGTGCCTTCCAGACGATGGAGACGGTTCCCGAGCCGCGGGTCGCCTTCACGCCCGTGACGTTCCCCGGCGGGATCCGGTCGGCAGCGCCGGGGGTCGGCGCGAGCGGCTGCGTGCCGGGTGGCGGAGGCGGCGGAGGGGGAGGAGGCGTCGGCCCACCGCCCGTCGCCGGGGGCGCGGTGACCACGATTGTCGAGGCCGCCGAGGCGCTGTTGCCGGACGCGTCCGCGGCCGTGAACGTCACCGTCGTCGTCCCGACCGGCAGCACGGCTGGGACGTCCGTCGTGACCGTCGGCTGAGCGGTAACGATGTCGGTGGCCGTCGCCGCGGCGACGAACGCCGCGATGCGCGGGTCGGACGCCGGGACGCCCGCGGCAGACGCGGCGCCGACCGTGATCGGGGCCGGAACCGTGAGCGTCGGCGCGGTCGTGTCCACGACCGTGACCTGGCCAGCGGTCGACGACGCGTTCCCCGCCGTGTCGGTCGCCGTGCACGTGACGGCCGTCGCGCCGACGGGGAACGTCGAGCCCGACGCCGGCGCGCACGTCACAGGCACTGGCCCTGCGACGGCGTCGACCGCCGTGGGAGCGGCGAACGTGACCGGTGCGCCCGACGGCCCGACCGCTTCCACCGACACCGCCACGCTGCCGCTGATTACCGGGCCGTTCCTGTCGACGACGGTCACCGTGAACGAGGCTGACGCGCTCCCCTCCTCGTCCCCGGCCGTGCAGGTGACCGTCGTCGACCCGAGTGGGAAGGTCGAGCCCGATGCCGGCGCGCACGTGATCGCGAGCGGCTTACCAGCCGGGTTCGTCGCGCTCGCCTCGTACGTCACGACGGCGCCGTCGGCGCTCTGCGCGTCGACGGTGAGATCGCCTGGGAGCGAGAAGATCGGCGCTGCTGCAGCTCCGCCGGCGACGACGAGGAGAACCACGACGGCTGCGAGCGAGAACCGGATCAGCACGCTCGCCTCACCCGCCCGAGGAGAGGAGGACGGCGACGGCGAGGCCGACGAGGAGCGAGAGCCCGGCGGCGACCAGCTCCAGCCGCCGCTCGGCGACATGGACGAGGCCGCCGCGGGCGACGAGCGGGGACGAGACCGCCAGGGCCAGGGCGACGAGGGCTAGTGCGACTGCGACGAGCCCGACGGTCGCGAACCGCCGCGCCGACCCGTCCTGCTCGGCAGGCTGGACGAACGCCGCGGCCACGGCCCGCTGTGCCGGAACCGATCTCGAGCTCGCGGCAGGAAGAGCTGCGGGTTCGCGCGGCGGGTGGGTGCGGGCGGCGAACCGCGGGCGGGCAGGCGTCGCCGCCGGGGGAG
>DATHTC010000074.1:0-3291 GCA_035463735.1 Gaiellaceae bacterium
GACGATCCACCGGTCGTCGATCGTCGACCGCGTCCTCGCCGGCATCAGCGACACCGCCGGCTTCGTCGAAGGCGAGCCCACCATGCCCGTCGAGCTCACACCCGAGCTCGACCTCCCAGCCTGGCGGTTCCTGCGCGACAACGCCTCCGAGTGGCTGCTCCCAGGCGCCGGCACGATCGACGCCGACAGCGTCATCGGGCTCAAGACGAACCCCGCGTTCGTCGACGCGTTCCTGCTCGGACTCAACGCACAGCTCGTCGCGGAGCTCCGCTTCCGCAACTACCCGCTGATCCCGGGTTGGGCGCCGGTGCGGACGTTCTGGGACCGCGCCAACGCCGCCAGCGGCGCGACCGAGCACGACATCGTCGAGATCGCGACCTGGCCGCCCGACACGCCGTTCGGCTCGCCGGCGCACCAGACGCCGTCGGCCTCGAGCGCCGACCTCGTCGTGCTGTTCAACACGCCGCTCTTTCGCGAGTACCCCGGCACCCTCGTCTACCTGGTGCCGGCGAAGCGCAACGCCAACGGCACGCTCAACTGGTCCGAGCGGCCCGACTTCGCCGTGCGGCAGTTCCCGGCGTTCCAGGGCCGGATCTCGTCCGAGCTGACGTTCTTCGGGTTCGACCTCGACCCGGCCCTCGGTGCGGAGCGCTGGGTGGTGCTGGAGGAGACGGTCAACGGGCGGCGGTTCTTCAACGCCTCGGCGAAGCCGAGCAGCGCGAAGAACGGCGGCGACCTCGCCGCGCAGACCGTCAGCGCGCCCCGGCGTGTGCTCATTCGCGGAGACATCCTGCTCGGAGGGATCTGACGTGGCCCCCCCGGAGATCGGTGTCCTGCTCCCGGTCCGCCTGGAGACGAGGTTCCACCAAAGCGGACGCCCTCCCCGCTGGCGCGTCCGCGTGCGCGTGATACCCGACGCGGTCTCGATCGCCAACCACGACGACGTACCGACGGCATTCGAGCTCGACGCGGTCGAGGCGCTGTGGCGGGCCGCGGCCGGGTCGAACCTCGAGTCGCCGGAAGGGCAGCGCGCGTGGCGGACGCTCGCCGCCTCGGTCGGGCCGGAGCGCGCGGCATGGCTCGCCCGCACCTTCCCGCCGGTCGTCGCATCCGACGGCGCGATCACGATCACGCGGCCCGCGGAGACGCGCACCGACATGCGCGCACCCCGTGTGCTCGGCCTGCCGCCTACCCTCGAGATCTGGATCGCGCGCGGCGGCGCGGCCCCCTCCCAGGCCGCCCAGCTGACCGTGCGCGCAGCGGACGTCGACCTCGACCTCGACGACCCCAACAGCACCCGGCAGCCGTGGTGGACGTCGTTCACCGAGGCCGTGCGTGTCGGTCTCGCCGCGGAGATCGACCTCGGCGCCGCGACGCCGACCGACATCGACGCGATCTACGTCGTCGGCATCGGCGGCGGCGATCCGGGCCCGCTGCTCGCGGCACAGGCCGACAGTGGCCGCCTCGGCGTCGTCTCGCCGGGGTCGGCGACGAGCACCGTCGACGGTAGGGACGCGATCTCGCTCGGCGACGTCGACGCATGGCGCCGCCTCGTTCCCGTCGGCACGAACGCGCAGGCGGGCACCGTCGCGGTCTCGAAGGCGGTGGCCGGCGGGCCGCGCCTGCGCGGCGTGATCGGCGGCGCGGACGACCACCGCCCGCTCAACCGCGCGGTTATGGGAGTGCTCTGGCCGGCGTTGTGGGGCCACTCGCTCGCGAACGTCTGGGGCTTCGCAACCCAGGCGGACGAGCTCGGCCTATGGGCCGCCGCGAACCTCGTTCCCGAGGGCCCGCTGCCCTCGCTGCGGATCGAGGATCAGCCATACGGGCTGTTGCCGGCAACCTCGCTGGGCCGGTGGAGGGCGGCAAGCGGCGACCCGGCAATCGAGGCGCGGCTCGTGCCGCTCGTAAGAAGCCTCGTCGCCACCTGGGCCACCGCGGCGGAGCGTCAGGCCGCCCAGCAACAGGGGGACGTCCTGCGTGGGCTCGTCCGCAACCCGACGGCGGCGCGGTACGCGTGGCAGTGGATGGTGCCGACGACGCTCGCCCATGCTCTGGCGTTCCGGTTCAACCAGTCCGTGCCCGCGGCCGACCTCAACGCCTGGTGGACGCGGCAGGCGCAGCGGACGCCCCGCCTCGACCCGGCCGCATCGCCCGCCCGGAAGCTCGTCGCCGTCGGTTGGCGCCACGACGTCGACGTCGCCCTCGTCGAGCCGGCGAACCTCCGGACGAAGCTGACCCGCCTCGCCAGGGCAAGCGTCGCCGAGCTGCTCGCCGCGGGTGCGGCGGAGGGGCCCCCGCCGACGCCGCCGGCGTGGGGCACAAGCCTCCTCACCGAGCTCGCGCGGCACTCACTGCTCGCAAGCTCGGCCGCGGTCGCACGCCGCACGGTGGGCGGGGCGCGGGCGGTCGTCGAGCCCGTCGAGGTCGACCGCCGCACGCCCACGCAGACCGAGACGTGGGCGCTTCGCCTGCGTCCGGCCGATCTCACCCGGCGCGGCGACGCCACCGTACGCGTCCGCGCGAACGTCGTCAACGGACTGAAGACGCTCGCCACCAAGAACGCCGCCGACGTCGACCGTGCGCTGCGGGGGGCCCTCGAGACAGCCACGAACCGGCTCGACCCATGGGCGACGGCGATCGCGTGGCGGCGCCTGCAGAGCCTCGCCGCCGCTCCGCGCGCCCTCGGCGCCTACGGCTGGGTCGACGCGCCGCGCCCGCAGACACCGGGCGACCACCGCTTCGTGCTCGCACCCTCGACCGAGCAAGCGGCGACGACTGCCGTGCTCCGCGACCGCGCCCTCCACGACGCCGACGCCGACCGCTGGCAGATGACGCTCGCCTCCGACCCCATCCGCGGCGCCCTTCAGCTGGCCGACGCCACACGGGAGGGCGCACACCCGACGGAGTCGCTCGGGCAGAAGGTCGAGGCGATCGTCACCCGTCCCGACGTGATCGACCGTCTCCGCGACGCCTTCCCCTCCCTGCCGTTCTTCGTGCTCGGGTTCATGCGCATTCGCCGCGTCTGCGACGGCGCCGCCGTGCTCGACGCGGCGGTGAACCGGCCCGGCGACCTGGCCGATCTCGGCGTCCGGCCGGCGCAGATCAGGGCGCTGCAGGAGCTCGCCGCCGCCGTCGACGCGCTCGCCGACCTCCACGTCGCAGAAGCCGTCTTCGGCGTCGTCAAGGGCCGCACCGCGACCGCCGCCGCGGCCACGACCGCGGCAGGCGGGCAAGCGCCGCCGCCCGACTTCGAGGTCGTCCGCACCCCGCGGTCAGGCCGCACCGTCA
>DATHTC010000075.1:0-4899 GCA_035463735.1 Gaiellaceae bacterium
GTGTCGGTGCCGCCGGTGTCGGTGCCGCCGGTGTCGGTGCCCCCCGTCTCGGTCTCGCCGGTGTCGGCGGGCTCGGTGGCGGCGCCGCCCGTCTCGGCCGGGAGTGTGCCGCCCGTCTCCGGCAGCGGCGCGACCTCCTCGCCGCCGCCGCAGCCTGCGGCGACCGCGGCGACGAGCGCGATGACGAGCAGAAGAGCAACCCGAGGGCGCATCGGGCGCAGACCCTACCGGAAGCGTCCGGGATCAATCATCCGCTCGGTTGCAGCGCCCTCCGCCGCGCCCGACGACGAGCGCGAACCGTCCCGGCCCGCGCGCGACGAGCGTCGTCTGCCCGTCGGCGCGGGGCTCGACGCAGACGGCGCCGGCCTCGACCTCCCAGTACCGGTTCCAGCGCACGCGGAGCCGGTGGCGCCCGGTGCCGGCGACCCCCTCGATGCGCTCGTGCGCGAGCGCCGTGAGCGAGCCACCCTCGAGGATCGGCCGCGCCCGCGGCACCTCGTAGACGACCCAGTGCGCGGAGCGGAACGCGGGCCGGAGCCCCGCGCGACCGGAGCGGAGGAGGGCGGCCTCCCGGTCCGCGCCCATCGGCCCGAGGCGGGCGTCGGGGAGGAGCACCCAGCGCACGGCCATCCGGTCGAGCCAGCGCCGGTACGCGGCCGGCTCGAGCGGGTTCTCGTACAGCTCCGGGTTCTCGGCGAGGTCGATCTGCCTGTACCAGCCCCGCGCGAGGGCGAACCCCTCCCGCGGCACCCACCATGCCTCCCAGTGGCCGAACGTGGGCACCACCTCCACCCGGTGGTCCGGGTCGTGGCGGGCCGCGATGAAGTCGAGCGCCGGACGCCAGTACGACTCCGTGGCCGTGGGGCGGTCGTCGGCGCGCTTCGGGAGCGCCGAGACGTCGGGCCCGAGGTTGTAGGCAAGAGCGAAGGCGACCGCGCCCGCCGCGAGCCAGCGCGGCCGGAACCGGGCGAGCACGGCGGCGAGCAGGACGAGCGGGAACACGAGACCGCGCAGGCGCGTGAGGTTGTCGCCGAACGGGGAGGGGACGAGGAACGCGCCGAGGCAGACCAGCGCCCAGAGGACGAAGAACGGCGCGATCAGGCGGCCGCGCTCGGTCCGCCGCGCGAGCGCCGCTCCCAGCGCGCTCACCACGAGCGCCGCGGTCAGCGAGAGCGGGCTGAACGGGTACCGGCCCTCGCTCGGGAAGAGCCAGAGCACGACAGCCTGGACGAGCACCACCACGAGCAGGCCCCCCGCAACGACCGCCGTCCGCCGAGGCGTCGGGCGTGTCCCCGCGGCGACCGCGCCGAGGACGACGCAGAGGAACGCGAACGCGAGCGGGCTGAACCCGAGCGCGAGCCCCGCGGCGACCACCGCGAGCCACGGGCGCCGCAGCTGGAGCAGCCGCAGGCACGCGAGCGCCGCCGCGAGCCCGGCGGCGTAGCTGTACGTGCCGGTGAAGAGCGGCCCCGCGGCGAGCAGTCCGAACGCCCGTGCCGGCCAGCGCGCGTCCGCGCCCCACTCGTGCGTCGCGACGCTCGCGAAGAGCGCCGCGGACGCGACGACGGCCGCCACGACGAGCGGCACGTTGCCGACGAGCGCCGCCGGCAGGTAGTAGAGGGGCGAGTACGACGCGAGCGGGTACTGGCCCCCGAACCAGAGGTTGTCCCAGACCGCGACCCCGTCGCGGACGAGCATCGTGCGGTAGAGGTGCGCCGCCGAGTCGCCCCCCGGCGGCGCGAGTGCCACGACGGCGAGGGCGGCGACGAGCGCGATCGCCGCCGCGCGGAGCGGCTCCCCTCGGAGGGACTCGCCTCGGAGGACGACGGGGCGGAGGGTCACGGCGCCAGAGCCTACGCTGCTCGGGTGCTCCGGCCCGCGGTCCTCCTCGCCGTCGTGCTCGTCGTGGCCCCCGGGGCGCAGGCGGCGCAGCGGTTCGACGTCCTCGTCGACCAGCCGTACCCCGGCGGACGCGACGCGGCCTTCGGGTTGCTCGTCCCCGACGCGGGCCCGACGACGAGCCGCGAGCGCGCCCTGCGCTCGATGCTCGCCGGCGAGGTCGTGAACTCGCTCCGCGGCGACCCGCCGAGCCGCGAGAGCGGCGTCGCGATCGGCGCGACCGGCGCAGAGGGCCGGATCTACGTCGAGCTCCCGCAGGGCGGGCGCCAGGCGAACGACCGCCGCTACCCGATCGCGGTCGCGGCGCCCGGCTACGAGGGGCTCCTCACGTCCGAGCGGACGCGCATCCCGGGGCTCGTCTCGGTCGCCGACGTCGCGCCGACGGCGCTGGGAGCGGACGGCGCGCTCGGGTGGACCGCCCACGACGACCCGGTCGCCTACCTGCGGGAGCTCGACGAACGGATCGACGAGAACGGCACCGCGCGGCTGCCGGCGAGCCTCCTCGCTGCGGCGATCGTCGTCGCGATCGCGCTCGTCCGGCCGCGCGCGGCCGTCTCCGCGCTCGCGACCGGCGCCCTCGCGAACCTCGTGCTCGGCGTGCTCGGCGTCTCCGCGCCGTGGGCGACGATCCCTGCGATCGGGCTCGGTACGCTCGCCGGGCTCGCGGTCGCGCCGTCCGGTGCGCTGCTCACCGGGACGGTCGCTGCCTACGGGCTGGCAATGGCGGTGGACGCGACCTGGGTCGCGCTCTCGCCGCTCGGGCCCACGCAGAACGCGCGCTTCTACGGGATCTCGAACCTCCTGGAGACGATGCTGCTCCCCGTCGCGCTCGCGGGCGGACTCCTGCTCGGCCGGCGGTTCGGACCGCCGGGCCTGGTCACGGCCGGCGCGATCGCGCTCGTGACAGTCGCGGGGAGCCGCCTCGGCGCGGACGCCGGCGGGGCGCTGGTGCTGCTGGCCGGCTTCGGCGTGCTCCTCGGCGCGCTGCTGCCGAGGCGGCTCGCGCTCGCCGCGCTGGGCTCACTGGTCGTCGTCACCGTCGCGGCGCTCGTGATCGGCCCGGCGACGCACCTTGGCGGCGCCGACCTCCCGGGCGACCTCTGGGACCGGGTGACGCTCTCCTGGGCGCGCGCGACCGACGGCTGGGCCGTCGGGGTCGTGACGGCAGCGGCGCTCGTTGCCCTCGCCGTCCTCGTCGTGCGCGGCCCGAGGACGGCGCTCCCACTCGCGATGGCCACCGCGATCGGCGTCTCGATGGTCGTCAACGACTCGCCGCAGGACGTCGCGCTCGGGGGGCTGGTCGGCTGGCTCGCCGTGGCGCGGTTCGATGACACCGGCCCAGTACCATGGGGGCGATGAAGCGGCGCGCGTACGGACGTGACCTCGGCCTCTCGCTGCGGATGCTCGCGACGACGGGGCTGCTCGGCCTGCTGTACGTGGTCTTCGCGCTCGTCCTCTTCTACGTCCTCGACGCGGGCATCGTGCTGATGGCCGTGATCGTCGGCGCGCTGGCGCTGTTCCAGTACTACACCTCGGACAAGATCGCGCTCGCGGCGTCGGGAGCGCGCGTCGTCGAGCCCGACCAGGCGCCCGAGCTGCACGCGATGGTCGAGCGGCTGTGCGCGATGGCAGACCTGCCGAAGCCGCGCGTGGCCGTGATCCCGACCGACATGCCGAACGCGTTCGCGACCGGCCGCAGCCCCAAGCACTCGGCCGTTGCGGTCACCGAGGGGCTCTGGCGCCGGCTCGAGCCGCGCGAGGTCGAGGGCGTGCTCGCGCACGAGCTCTCGCACATCGCGAACCGCGACGTGCTCGTGATGACCCTGGCGAGCTTCTTCGCGATGCTCGCCGGGATGCTGACGCGAATGGGCATGTGGGGCGGGATGATGGGCGGCGGCCGCAACCGCGACGGCGGCGCGCCGGTCTGGCTCATCGTGGTGGCCGTCTCGATCCTGACGTACGTGCTGAGCTTCATCCTGATCCGGACGATCTCGCGGTACCGCGAGTACTCGGCCGACCGCGGCGCGGCGCTCATCACCGGCGCGCCCGAGAACCTCATGTCCGCGCTCCAGAAGATCTCGAGCGGGATCGCGCAGATCCCGCAGCGCGACCTCCGGCAGGTCGAGGCGATGAACGCCTTCTTCATCGTCCCGGGGCTGAAGGAGCTGTTCTCGACCCACCCGCCGATGGAGAAGCGCCTCGCGCGGCTCGCGCAGATCGCGCGCGAGATGGGCCGCCCCGTCTGAGACGGCAGCACCTGAAGGGGCGCTAGTGGGGTTCCTCGACGTCCTCTTCGGGCGCAAGCGGCTCAAGGAGGCGCGCCGCGAGGACCTCTTCGCGCTGTCGACTGCGCGCGTGACGCTGGAGGTCGAGCTCGGCCTCCGCCCCTCGGACCGCGCCGGCGTGTGCTTCAAGCCGCTCTCGGCGGGCGACTTCGTCCGCGCGGAGCGCGAGATGACGGACCTCCTCGAGGCCGTCGCGGTCGCGTCCGGGTCGCGCGTGCGTCGGACGTCCGACGAGTACGGGTACGAGTGGGTAGTGGTCGAGGATCCGGACTTCGAGGACCTCGTCACCGCAGTTCACGCGGTCGGGCAGGAGCTCGCGTCGCGCGGCTTCGGCACGCAGCTGCTCGCGGCGCTGTTCCGCTTCGACGGCCGTGAGGGCCCGGCCTACTTCGTCTACGGCTACAAGCGCGGCGCCTTCTGGCCGTTCGTGCCGACCGGCCGCGAGCAGGAGCGGGACAACGCCGCCGAGCTCGAGCTGAAGGCGAAGCTCGAGCGCGAGCTGCCGTTCGAGGAGGATCTGTCCCGCTGGTTCGGGCTGTTCGGTGCGCCCGTCTGAGCGCCGGGCGCGTCGCGCCCGCGTCGCCGTCAGCTTCGTCTTCTTCGCGCACGGCGCCCTCTTCGGCACCTGGGTCGCCCGGATCCCGGCGGTCAAGGGCGAGCTCGGGCTGGGGGAGGCGCAGCTCGGCCTCGCGCTGTTCGGCGCGGCGCTCGGGAC
>DATHTC010000076.1:0-1849 GCA_035463735.1 Gaiellaceae bacterium
CAGCTGTCGTTCCTCGCTCGGTCGTCCGTGTTCGACCGGATGTGCGCCGAGCTCTGCGACGCCGTGCTCGAGCGTCGCGACTCCCGCCGCGTCATCGAGACGATCGAGCAATCCAACCTGTTCCTCGTCCCGCTCGACCACGAGCGCCGCTGGTTCCGCTACCACGAGCTCTTTCGTGCCGCGCTGCGGCGCGAGCTGGACAGGGTCGACCCGGGAGCGGCCGAGACGCTGTGGCTCCGCGCGGCCGACTGGTGCGAGGCGAACGCGCTGCCGGAGGACGCGATGGCGTACGCGGTCGCCTCCGGGGACACGGATCGAATGGCGCGGCTCCTCGAGTCGCTGAGCTTCCCTCTCTACCGCTCCGGGAGGATGGCGACGCTCGAGCCCTGGTTCGAGCGCTTCGACGACGGCGCGCTGCTCGCTCGCTATCCGATGGTCGGCGTTCTCGGAGCGCTTCTCCATGCTCTCAGGGGCCGGACCTTTCAAGCCGAGCGTTGGATCGATGCTGCGGCACGGGCGGCCGACACGAGCGGGCCGCTGGCCGACGGGAGCCCGAGCATCCGCCCGTGGCTGGCGGGCGTCGAGGCGATACTCTGCAGGCACGGTCCGGAGCGGATGGGAGCGGACGCCGCCATCGCGGTTGCGGAGCTCGGGCCGCTCAGCCCGTTTCGGCCGCCGGCGATGTGGCTGCACGCAACCGCGCGGCTGCTGCAAGGGGACGCCGCCGGCGCGGACGCCGAGCTCGAGCACGCGGTAGAAGCCGCAGCTGCCGCGGGTGCGTCCTTCGCCGGCATCACCGCCGTGGCACAGCGGGCGCTCCTCGCTCTCGGTCGGGACGACGTCGCGCTCGCCCGGGCACTGATCGACGGCGCCGATGACTTCGTCCGCGACGTCCCCTACGAGGACTACATGCCGATGGCGCTCGTTCTCGTGGCCGATGCGCGTACCGACATCCGGGAGGGCGACACGGGACGAGCCTTGCAGCACCTCGCGTCTGCGCAGCGGCTGCGCCCCTATCTGGCTCCCGCGATCCCCTTCCTCGGCGTGCAGACGCTCGTCGAGATGGCCCGGGCCTATCTGGCGCTGGGAGCCGTCAACGACGCCGAAGCGGCGCTCTTCGATGCTCGCGAGGTCCTCCGCCATCGGCCCGACCTCGGCGTCCTCAGAGACGACGTCGAGGACGTGCGCCGGCAGGTCGCGGCCTCGAAGCACGGCGATCTGGGCCGTTCGCCCGGTCTTACCGCGGCCGAGCTCAGGTTGCTTCCCCTCTTGACCACGCACCTCACGTTCCGCGAGATCGGCGAGCGGCTCTTCGTCTCGCGCAACACAGTCAAGACGGAGGCGATCTCGATCTACCGCAAGCTCGGCGCGACCTCGCGCGGGGAGGCGGTGCGACGGGCCGCGGAGCTGGGCCTCGTGGAGCCTACGATCGCCGAGATGCCGCGGATCACCCCCTCGGCATGATGCATAGG
Source organism: Gaiellaceae bacterium (assembly GCA_035463735.1). GTDB lineage: Bacteria > Actinomycetota > Thermoleophilia > Gaiellales > Gaiellaceae > DATHTC01. The sequence goes on from DATHTC010000076.1 coordinate 1,473, forward strand.
CCGCCTCAGGCGTCCACTGTGATCTGATGGAAGTGGATGCCTTCGACGTCACGCTCCGCAAGCTGACTGTTCGCGACGACCGGCTCGTCGACGGCGTGCTCGGCAGCGAGGACGACAATCTCACCGCCTCGAGTCTCGACTCGAAGACCCATGCGCTCGTCCGGTTGGGGGCGCTCATCGTCCTCGACGCGGCGCCGCAGTCGTACGCACGAAGCGTCGAAGCGGCACTCCTCGCGGGCGCGACCCGCGAGGAGATCGTGGGGACGCTGATCGCCGCGATGCCGGTCGTCGGGAGCGCCCGGGTCGTGTCGGCCGCGCCCAAGCTCGGTCTCGCGCTCGGCTACGACCTCGACGCCGCCCTGGAGGACGAGCTCGAG
>DATHTC010000077.1:0-3586 GCA_035463735.1 Gaiellaceae bacterium
GCCGCGGCCGGCGCGCGCGACGGGGGCGGAGCCGCGGGGCGCGCGGCAGGTGCCGGAGCGGGCGCCGGCCGCGTGGTCCGCGCAGCAGCGGGGGCGGCGGGCGCGGCGGGCTCCGGGCGCGTGCGGACGCCGACGAGCGCGCGCAGCTCCCGCAGCTCGCGCTCGAGCGAGCGCACCTGCCGCTCGGCCTCGTCGAGACGGATGAGGACGGGATCGGTCATGGCCGGAGCCTCCGTGGCCGTGGGTTCGGGAGCCGGCGCGTGCCCGCGCCGGGAGAGGGCGTCGATGAGGAGCACGAGCGCGATCGCCGGGGCGGCGAGGGTCGAGAGCCACCAGCGGCCGACGTCGCGCGCCCTGCCGCCGCCGCGCGTGACCCGCACGAGCGCCCGTACCCAGAGGACGAGGGCGCTGAAGAACCAGATCGGCGCCGCGGCTCCCGGCAGCGCGAGGAGGAGCAAGACCCACGGGAGGCCGACGAGGACGAGCAGCGCGAGCGCAACTCCGCGCGGGGGCGCGGGAACCTCGCGGGTCGACGCCGGACCGTTCATGCGGGCTCTGCTTCTGACTATAGCCCGGGTGCTATGAAAAGCAACGGCCGGAGCTACGCGAGCAGCGAGCGGTTCCGCGCCAGCGCCGCGAGCACGAGGTCGACGTCCTCGACGCTGTTGTACGCGTGCGCGGAGACGCGGAGGTTGTCCGCTCGTGACGAGGTGACGATCCCCTCGCGACGCAGCGCCACGACGAGGCGCGGCGCGTCACGGGAGCGGACGCAGACGAGCGCGCCGCGGCGGCGGCGCTTGCGCGGCGTGACGACCGTGGCACGCAGGTCGTCGAGCCCGTCGATCAGACGCCGGTTCAGCTCCTCGACGTGCGCGCGCGTGTCGTCGATCCCGATCTCCTCCATCAGCTCCACGCCGGCGATCGCGGCGTAGATCGACGGGATCGGCGGCGTCCCGTACTGGAAGCGCCGCGCGTCGCGGGCGGGCGAGTAATCCGACACGTCCATCGCGAACACGTCCTCGTCTGCGAACCAGCCGGTGGCGGCCGGCCACACCCGCTCGACCACCTCGCGCCGCGCGTACAGCCAGGCGAGGCCCGCCGAGCCGAGCAGGTACTTGAGCGCGCCCGCGGCCAGGAAGTCGACGTCGAGGGCGCGCACGTCGAGCGGCACGGAGCCGGCGGACTGGTACGCGTCGAGGAGCACGAGCGCCCCGCGCTCGCGCGCGAGCCGCACGATCGGCTCGACGTCGACCATCGCGCCGTTCCGGTAGCAGACGTGCGTGATCGAGACGAGCAGCGTGTCGTCGTCGATCGCGCGCTCGAACGCCTCGAGCGGCAGCGTCCCGTCGGCGTCCTCGCGGACGTGGACGACGCGCGCGCCGCGGGCCTCCTGCGCGTGCCAGATCTGCCCGATCGTGGGGAACTCCCAGTCCGTGAGCACCACCTTGGAGCGGCGCGCGAAGCGGAGCCCGGTCGCGAGGGAGGACACGGCAGCCGACAGCGACGTCGTCACCGCGACCTCGTCGGGCGCGGCGTTGACGAGGCGCGCGAACGCTCCGCGCGCCGCCTCCTGCCGCTCGACCCAGTATTCCCACGGCGCGCCCTTGTCGTCCCAGTCGCGGAGGTAGGCCTCGTACGACGCGCGCACGGCGTCCGAGAGCGCGCCCTGCGAGCACGAGTTGATGTACACGAGCCGCTCGAAGATCGGGAAGCGGTGGCGGATGCGGTGCGGGAGCGGGCCCGCGTCGCGGGGGCGCGGCGTGGTCACGTGGTCGTCATCGGCGCCGGGGAGGCCGTTCGCGAGCCGGAGGCGGTGCTCAACGTCCAAGGTAGGCCTTCCTCAGGTTCTCGTCCTGGAGCAGGTCGCCTGCCTTGCCGGCGAGCACGACGCGTCCGGTGGAGAGGACGTAGCCGCGGTCGGCGATCGAGAGGGACACGTTCGCGTTCTGCTCGACGACGAGGATCGCCACGCCCGCCTCGTGCACCTCCTTGATGATCTCGAAGCTGCGCTCGACGAGGATCGGCGCGAGCCCCATCGACGGCTCGTCCATCAGCATCAGCTTCGGCCGCGACATGAGCGCCCGCCCCATCGCCACCATCTGCTGCTCCCCGCCGGAGAGCGTCCCGGCAAGCTGGTTGCGCCGCTCGTGGAGCAGAGGGAAGAGCGTGTAGACCCGCTCGAGGCTCTCGCGGAAATCGCCGCCGCGCTGGAGGTACGCGCCCATCTCGAGGTTCTCGTAGACGGTCATCGGCGCGAACAAGCGGCGGTTCTCCGGCACGATCGCCATCCCGCGCGCGATCCGGTAGGAGGTGCTGCGGTCGGTCACGTCCTCGCCGTCGAACTCGACGCGGCCCGTACGCGGGCGCACGATCCCGAGGATGGTCTTGAGCGTCGTCGACTTCCCCGACGCGTTGCCGCCGAGGAGGCAGACGAGCTCGCCGGCTCGCACCTCGAGGTCGAGGCCCTGGAGGATGTGGATCTGGTCGTAGTACGTGTCGCACGCACGGAGGCGCAGCAGCGGCTGCCCGTCGGCCGCGGCCGTGTCCGCCGGGCGGGCCTGCTCCGCCCCGCTCACGCCTCCGCGGCCTCCCGCCGGCCCAGGTAGGCCTCCACCACGCGCGGGTCGGTCGCGACCTGCTCGAACCCGCCCTCGGCGATCTTGACACCGTGATCGAGCGCGACCACGCGGTTCGAGATCCCCTCGACGACGTGCATGTCGTGCTCGATCAGGAGGATCGTGTAGCCGCCCTCGTCCCGCAGCTTCCCGATCAGCTCGGTGATCTCGTGCGTCTCGTGCGGGTTCATCCCGGCGGCGGGCTCGTCCAGCAGCAGCACGCGCGGGCTGGTCGCCATCGCGCGGGCGATCTCGAGCCGCCGCCGGTTCGCGTACGAGAGGCTGTACGCGGGCTGGTCCCAGCGGTATCCCACGAGCCGGTTGCCGAAGAAGCCCAGCTTCTCCTCGGCGAGGGCACGGGTCTCGCGCTCCTCGCGCCGCGCACGCGGCAGCCGCAGGATCGACTCGAACACCGTCGCTCGCGTGCGCCCGTAGCCGGCAGCCATCACGTTCTCGCGGACCGTCATGTTCAGGAACAGGCGGAGCGTCTGGAACGTGCGGGCGACCCCCTTCTGCGCGATCCGGTACGGCCGGAGGCCGACGATGCTCTCGCCGTCGAGCAGGATCTCGCCCTCGTCGGGCTCGTAGATCCCCGTCACGACGTTGAACAGCGTCGTCTTCCCCGCGCCGTTCGGGCCGATCACGCTCACGATCTCGCCCTCGTCGACGTGGAGGTCGAGGCCGTCGATCACCTGCAGGCCGCCGAACGACTTCGAGATCTGCTTCAGCTCGAGGATGCGCGGAGGGCCGCTCACACGATCTCCACCCTCGCGGTGCCGAGCAGGCCCTGCGGCCGCCAGCTCATCAGCACGATCAGGAGCGCGCCGAGGAGGAGGATCCGGGTGACGCTCGGCTCCGCCACGAGCCGGTTCTCCCACACGAACGCGGCGAGATAGAGCGTCGGCACCAGCAGCACGGTCCGCAGCGTCCCGCGGATCTCCGTCAGCGCGAGCACGGCGACGATCAGGAGC
>DATHTC010000078.1:0-11552 GCA_035463735.1 Gaiellaceae bacterium
TCGCCGCGCCGATCGCCGCCACGCGCCGGGGTCGCCCGCGCATCCGCCGCCGCAGCTCCTCCGCGCCGGTGCGGCTCGTCACCACCACCCAGTCGTAGCCGGCGACGTCGACGGGGCCGCCGCCGAGCGGCTCGGTCGCGACGAGCGGCACGACCTCCACCTCGTGCCCGAGCGCCTCGACCCGGGCAGCGAGCTCGGCCGCGCGCGAGCGGGGTCGCGTGAGGACGACCTTCACGCGAGGAAGCCCGCGAGCTCCGCGGCGATTGCCTCGGGGTCGTCGCCGCTGCGCCGCTCGAGCCAGCGCCCGTCCTCGTCCGCGACGAGCGCGGTGAGCACTGCGCCGTCGTGGTGCGCGGCGACCGGTGCGAGGCAGCCGCCGCCGATACGCGCCACGCACCGCCGCTCGGCCTCGACGCGCCGCCTCGTCTCCGCGTCGTCGACGGCCGCGACGAGGTACTCGTCGCCCGCGCGCACCTGGAGCGCCAGCGACCCCTGCCCGGCCTCCGGGAGCACCTCCTCCGGGTCGAACCGATGCCCGATCTCGTGCCCCAGCCCGAGTCGCTCCAGCCCCGCCGCCGCAAGCACGATCGCGTCGAGCCCGCGCTCCCCGCGCTTCCGCAGCCGGGTGTCGACGTTGCCGCGGAGCGGCTCGATCGAGAGCGTCGGCTCGAGCGCGAGCAGCTGCGCCCGTCGGCGCACGGAGGCGGTGCCGATTCGCATTCCCGGGCGGATCCCGGCGGCACCGCAGAGCGCGTCGCGCGGGTCCTCCCGTCGCGGGTAGGCGCCGACGGCGAGCCCGTCCGTCGCGGTCGAGGTCATGTCCTTGGCGGAGTGGACGGCGACGTCGATCCGGCCGGCGAGCAGTGCCTCCTCGATCTCCTTCACGAAGACACCGCGCGCTCCGATCTCGCCGAAGGGCCTGGTGCGGTCGCGGTCGCCGGCGGTCGTGATCGGCACGAGCGCGAGCTCGACCCCCGGCCGCCGCAGCGGCTCGACGGCCCGCTCGGCCTGCGTCAGCGCGAGGCGGCTACCGCGCGTGCCGACGCGGATGAGCACCGCAGCGCCGGTGGCCCGGCGTGGTCAGCCCGCAGGTGCGCGCCCCGCGGGGTCGCACGCGCACGAAGGCCGTCGGCGCCTGGACGGGAAGCGGCCGCCCCGTCAGCGTCCGCGTCGCGGTCAGCGCTGCTCCTCGCCGAGGCCGAACAGGTGGCGCACCGCATCAGCATAGAGAACCCCGTCGGCTGTCACGGCCGCCTGCTTCATGCGCACGGTCGGCAGGTGCAGGAGCTTGTCGAGCATGCGCGCCGTCACGGACTCGAGGGCCCGGCGCTCCTCGTCCGTGAGCCGAGCCGCGACGCGCTCGAGCTCGGCCCGCCGGATCTCCTCGGCGCGCGCACGCAGCGAGGCGATCGCCGGGACGACGTCGAGGGAGGCCTGCCAGTCGCGCCACCGCTCCGCCTCGAGCGCGACGAGTCGCTCCGCACGGTCGGCCTCGCCGCGCCGCGCGAGCAACGACTCCGCGACGACCGCCTCGAGGTCGTCGATGTCGTAGAGGAAGCACCCGTCGAGCTGGTGGATCGCGGGGTCGAGGTCACGCGGGACGGCCAGGTCGACGAGCAGCAGCGGGCGGCCCTTCCGCGGCGGCACGTCCTCGGCGCGCAGCACGAGCCCCGGTGCGCTCGTCGAGGCGACGACGACGTCGGTCCGCACGAGCTCCTCGCGAATGCGCTCGAGCGGCAGCGGCTCGGCGCCGATCCGCGCCGCCAGCTCCGCCGCGTGGTCGGGCGAGCGGTTCGCGACGAAGGCGATCTCGGCGCCGCGCGTGAGCAGGTTCCGCGCCGCCAGCTCCGAGACCTTCCCCGCGCCGACGAGGAGGATCCGGCGCCCGGTGAGGTCGCCGAACACGGACTGCGCCAGCGCCGCAGCCGCGCCCGAGACCGATGCCGGGCTCTCCGCGATCGCCGTGTGCGTCCGCACCTTCTTGCCCGTGTGGAGCGCCTGGCGGAACAGCCGGTCGAGCACCCGCCCGGGAGCGCCGGACTCGTACGCACTCCGCACCTGGCCGAGGATCTCCCCCTCCCCGGGAACGAGCGAGTCGAGACCCGAGGCGACGCGGAACAGGTGGAGCGCGGCGGCCTCGTCGCGGAGGCGGTAGAGCGCGGGATGGAGCTCCGGGTCGGAGAAGAGCGATGCGGCGACCGTCTCGGCGGCGGCCGGGTCCGCGTGGGCGACGTAGGCCTCGGTGCGGTTGCAGGTCGAGAGCACGACCGCCTCCGCCCCGCCGCCGGCGAGCTGCGCCGCCGCCTCCGCCGCCGCCTCGCGATCGAGCGCGACCCGCTCGCGCAGCTCGACCGGCGCGCGGTGGTGCGAGGTGCCGACGAGGACGAGGCGCATCTCGATCAGCCTGCGAAGTGCGCGAGGGGGAAGACGACGAGGACGGCCCCGAGGGCGGCCACGGCGTACGCCGCCGCCCGCCTGCCGTGGAGCCCGCGGAGCCGCAGCAGCGCGTACGCGCCGTACACGGCCCACGCGGCGAGCGTGACGCCCATCGCGGCGTCGAACGACCCGTCCCCGCCCGCGAGGCTCGCGAAGCCGGCGGCGATGCCGACCGTGAGCGCGCCGAGCGAGGCGAGCAGGGTTCGCGCCGCGAGCGCGTCCAGCGTCTCGAGCGGCGGGATCCGCAGTCGCAGGAGCATCGGCTCGCGCCGCTTCAGCCGCCGCTCCTGCCAGAGGTACAGGGCTCCGAGCGCCGCGGCGAGGACGAACCCTGCGAGCCCGGCGAGGATGACCGCGACGTGGAGCGCGAGCAACGTCCCGGGGTGGTCGCCCTCGGCGCCCGTGCCGCCGCCCGCCCACGCGACCGCCAGCAACAGCGCCGCGACGGGCGTCACCGCCAGGCCGAGCAGCCGGAAGGACGCGCGGCAGCCCCAGACGAGGTAGCCGGAGACGACGAGCCACGAGAGCAGGTTGAGTGCTCCCGCCCACGTCGACCACGGGAAGGCGTCCGCCTGCGTCGCCTGCGCGAGGAGCAGCGCCGTCTGCGCGAGCCAGCCGAGCCGGACGCCCCACACGGCGAGCCGCCCCGCGAGCCCCGGTCGCCGCGCCTCGGCGACCGACGCCACGGCGGCCTCGCCGTAGGCGACGAGCGCCGGCCAGACGAGCAGCTCAGCCAACGCGCTCCCGCTCCGGCTCGCGCGCCGGCTCCTCGCGCCGCCGCCGCGCCCGCTCGGCGAGGTCCGCGAGCTCGCGCGCGAGGCGCGACAGCCGCAGCGAGTGGATCAGCAGGTAGCCGAGGACGGTCACGAGCACGACCACGTAGGCCGCCGCGAGGTACTTCTCGCCCGTATTCATGCGAGGGTCTCCCGCAGCTCGCGCAGCCGCTCGTCGAGGCGCTTTCCGAGCAGCTCGTTGACGTACAGCGTCGCCGCGAGCACGAGCATTCCGGCGAGGCAGACGCAGAACGTGACGAACATCTCCCACGACATCTGCGGCCCGTCGCGCGTGAACACGACCGGGTGGATGAAGTTCTCGGCAAGTCGGATGGCGAGGAACGAGACCGGGATGAGGACGACGCCGAGGAGCGCGTAGACGGCGCAGACGTTCGCCCGCGCGGCGCCGGGCTCGAGCGAGTAGCGGAGCATGAAGTACGCCGAGTAGAAGAGGAAGAGGATCAGGAACAGCACGAGCTGCCGCTCGCCCCAGCTCCACCACACGCCCCACGAAACCTTCGCCCAGATCGACCCGGTGACGAGCGTCAGCAGCCCGAAGATGAGGCCGAGGTGGACGCCGGTGTAGCTCTCGAGGTCGTAGCGCTCGTGGCGCGTCCACAGCAGCCGCAACCCCTTCCACGCGGCCCAGCCGAAGCAGGCGTACGCGGTCAGCGCCACGGGCACGTGCAGGTAGAAGATCCGCTGGCTCGGCCCCTGGTCGGCGTCCTCGGGTGCCCACAGCAGCGCCAGCGCAACCCCGCCCCCGAGCAGGACGAGCGTCGCGGCGGCGAGCAGCGGTCCGCGGCTATTCGACGACGACGTACTCAAAGGTGGCCCAGGCAAGTATCGCGAAAACGGCGTCGTAGAGGCCCAGGAACGCCAGGTACCGGCCGGGGTCGTCGGCGACCGTCGCACCGACGCCGCCGACCACGATCGGGATCGCGAGCGGGAGGAACAGGAGCGGCAGCAGCACCTCGCGGGCGCGGCCCGAGACGGCCATCGCCGCGAGCAGGGTGCCGACGGCGCAGATGCCGACGTTGGCGAGCGCGACGGCCGCCACCGTCGAGGGCCCGATCCCCCCGAAGAAGAGCGCGAACGCCGGCAACGCCACCGCCTCGACCACGACGAGGAAGGCGAGCGTCGCGACCACCTTCCCGAGCCAGATCGCGCTGCGGTCGCACGGCGCGAGCACGAGCGCATCGAGCACGCCCTGCTCCCGCTCGGCGACGAACGCCCGCCCGAGCCCGAGCAGGGCCGTGAAGACGATCGCGACCCACAGCAGCCCCTGCGCCGCCTCCTCCTGCTCGGAGGTGAGCGCGAAGCGGAAGGCGACCAGGGTGGCGAGGACGAACAGCGCCATCGAGGGCAAGGTCTCGCGCCCGCGCAGCTCGAGCAGGACGTCCTTCCGCGCCAGCGCCGCCGCGTCCCGGAGGTACCCCGTCACGCGAACGCCAGCCGGGTCGTCGCGAGCGGCGCCAGCCGGTCGGGATCGTGCGTCGCGACCACGAGGGTGCGCTCGCCGGCGAGGCCGCGCAACTCCCGGTCGAGCAGCGCCGCGCCGTCGGCGTCGAGGGCGTTGAACGGCTCGTCGAGCAGCAGCAGCTCGGGGTCGTGCAGGAGCGTCCGGCAGAGCGCGAGCCGTTGCTGCATCCCGCGCGAGTACGCACCGACGCGCTCCGCACGGGCGTCCCAGAGGCCGAAGCGCTCGAGGAGCATCCCGATTCGCTCGCGCCGCTCGGGAATGCGATAGAGCCGCCCGTAGAGGTCGAGGTTCTCGAGCGCCGTCAGCTCCCGGTACACGAGCGGCTCGTGCGCGAGAAGACCGAGCGCGCCGCGCTCGACGCCCACCTCGAGCTCGCCGCGCGTCGGCACCAGCAGCCCTGCGAGCACCCGCAGCAGCGTCGTCTTGCCCGAGCCGTTCGGGCCCGTGACCACCGCGAACCCACCGTGCGGGACGTCGAGGTCGAGCCCGCGAAACACGCGTTTGGCGCCGTACCGCTTCTCGAGGCCGCGCGCACGGATCACGTGGCCAGTGTAGGAGTCGGCCGCCGGGTCCCGAAAGCGGACCGTCCAGATGCTCGAGACGCTCGGCATCGGCGCGAGCCTCCGCGAGGAGCGCATCCGGCAGGGTCTGACCCTGGACACGGTCGAGTCGGCCACGCGCATCCGCGGGCGCTACCTCGAGGCGATCGAGGACGAGCGCTGGGACGAGCTCCCGGCCGAGGCGTACGCGAAGGGGTTCCTCCGCACCTACGCGACGTTCCTCGAGCTCGACCCGCAGCAGTTCCTCGCCGAGTTCCGCCGCCACCGGCGCGAGACCGATGAGCCGATCGCGCCCCTCGCGCAGCCCGCCTACGAGCCGCGCGGCGTCCGGCTCGCGGCCGTCGCGGCGGCGGTGGCGGTGGTGACCGCCGTGCTCGCCGTCGGGGCGTGGCAGCTGACGGGCGACGACCCGGTGACCGAGCCGGCCGCGGACCAGCGGGCGACCTGGGCGGCGCAGCCACAACCGGCTTCGGCACAGCCGGCACGACCGGCACGAGCGATCCCCCCGCTCGTCCTGCGGGCGGCTGCCGCCACCTGGCTCGAGGTCCGGGTCGGCGGCCCCGGCGGCAAGCGGGCGTGGACGGGGACACTGCGCCCGGGACGGGCACTCACGCTGGGCCTCGGCAAACCGCTGTGGCTGAGCGCAGGCCGCCCGACCGCGCTGCGCGCGACACGCGACGGCCGCCGCGTCCGCGTGCCGGACGCGACCACGCTCGTGGCGAGCGACACGGGGCTGCGCGCGGCCTAGAGGAGGACGTCGAGCGCGACGAAGGCGCAGAAGACCACGCTGATCACGCCGTTGACGGTGAAGAACGCCGCGTCGAGGCGGCGCAGGTCGTCCGGCCGCACGAGCAGGTGCTCGACGAGGAGGAGGACGGCGACCGCGGCGACGCCGATCCAGGCGAGCACGCCGACGTCGAGGCCGAGGAACGCGACCGCCAGCAGCGCGACGGTGAGCGCGTGGAAGGCACGCGCGGCCCGGAAGACGCCGCGGACGCCGAAGCGCGTCGCCCACGAGCGGAGCCCCTCGCGCAGGTCGACGTCGCGGTCGAAGAGCGCGTAGAAGAGGTCGAAGCCGGCGATCCAGCACGCGACCGCGGCGCCGAGCACCCACGCCTGCCACGGGAGCTCGCCCGTGACGGCGACCCAGGCGCCGACCGGCGCGAGCCCGTCGACGGCCCCCAGCCACAGGTGCGCGAGCCAGGTCCAGCGCTTCAGGTACGGGTAGACGACGAACGCGGCGACCGGGATCGGCCAGAGCCAGCGCACGAGCGGGTCGAGCTGCCAGACGGCCACGAGGAACACGGCCAGCGAGAGCACGCAGAACGCGAGCACCTGCGCCCGCCCGAGCTGGCCGGACGGCAGCTCCCGGGACGCGGTGCGCGGGTTCCGCGCGTCGATCTCGGCGTCGATCAGCCGGTTCAGCGCCATCGCGAGCGAGCGCGCACCCGCCATCGCCACCGTGATCCAGAGCATCTCGGCCCAGCCGGGCCAGCCGTCGACGGCGAGCAGCGCGCCGACGTAGGCGAACGGGAGCGCGAAGACCGTGTGCTCGATCTTCACGAGCCGCGCGAACCGCACCGGTAGGGGCGCGAGCCCGCGGGCGATGTCGGCGCCGCTCATGTCTGGACGTGCTCCGTCGGCTCGCCCGCGAGGAGCTCGAGCCCGTGCGCGAGCGCCGGCCGCAGCACCGCGAAGCCGTCACGGCAGCCACCCGTCGAGCCGGGCAGGTTGACGATCAGCGCGCGGCCGCGGATGCCGGCCGCCCCGCGCGACAGCAGCGCGTGCGGCGTCTTCGTGAGGGCGTCGGCGCGGATCGCCTCCGCGATCCCCGGCGCCTCCCGGTCGAGCACCGCCCGCGTCGCCTCCGGCGTGACGTCGCGAGGACCGAACCCCGTGCCGCCCGTCGTGACCACGAGCGGCAACGCGTCCGTCAGCTCCTCGAGCGCGCGGACGATGGCGTCCCGCTCGTCCGGCACCACGCGGCGCTCGACGTCGTAGCCCGCAGCGGCGAGGAGCTCGGCCAGGAGGTCGCCGCTGCGATCGTCCCGCACCCCCGCCGAGACGCCGTCCGAGACGGTCAGGACGGCGGCTCTCACCCCTCCGGCTCCTTCGACTTCTCCAGCAAGCGGACGCCCTCGACCGTCATCCCCTTGTCGACTGCCTTGGCCATGTCGTAGACGGTCAACGCCGCCACCGTCGCCGCGACGAGCGCCTCCATCTCGACGCCGGTCTGTGCCGACGTCGCCGCGGCGGCCGTGATCTCGACCGCTCCGTCCACCACCTGGAGCTCCACCTCGACGTGGCTGAGCGGCAGCGGATGACACAGCGGGATCAGCTCGCTCGTCCGCTTCGCGGCCATGATCCCGGCCAGCTGGGCGGTCGTGAGCGCGTCGCCCTTCGGGAGCTCTCGCAGACGTGCAGCCGTCTCCGGCGCCATCCGCACCGTCGCCGCGGCGACGGCGCGCCGCCGCGAGACCGGCTTCGCGCCGACGTCGACCATGCGGACGTCGCCCGCCTCCGTGAGGTGCGAGAAGTCGCTCACGGCCGTTGAGCGTAGCGCCGTGCGAGCTCGGCGACGCCCCGCCAGCCGGTCACCGCCGCCCGCGCCCGAGGCACGAGCCCGCGCCCGTACGTCGCGCCGAGCAGCGCCCGCATCCCGGCCGCCGCGTGCGGCCCGTACGGGTACCACCACGGCACCGGGACCCGGCCCGGATCGTCGTCGACGAGCTTCAGGTGCGTGACGTCGAAGAGCGCGTGCCGCGAACGGGTCACGCCGTAGCCGGAGTCCTTCCGGCCGCCCCAGGAGGCGCCGGCGACGCCCCACGTGTAGCCGACGTCGTTCGTCCAGACCATGCCCGCATGAAGCCGCGAGGCGACGCGGCGGGCGCGTTCCGCGCTGCGCGTCCAGACGCTCGCCCCGAGGGCGAGCTGCGCGTCGTTCGCGAGCCGCACCGCCTCCTCCTCGGAGTCGACCGCGAGCACGGCCACGACGGGGCCGAACGCCTCTCGCGTGCACAGCGGATCCTCGTTGTCCCTCGCGACGACCACCGTGGGCTCGTGGAACCAGCCCGGCAAGCCGACCTCCGCGCGTCGCCCGCCTGTGACCACCTCGCCGGACGTCTCCGCCAGGAGCCCCTCCAGGCGGTCGCGCTGGCCCTGGGAGACGAGCGGGCCGAGCTCGACGCCCCGCGCGTCGCCGGGGCCGATGCGAAGCGCCGCCGCCCGGGCGACGAGCCGGGCGAGGAACTCGTCGTGGAGCGTTCGTGCCACGTAGATCCGCTCCACGCCGACGCAGGCCTGCCCGCAGTTGACGAACGCGCCCCACGCCGCGCCCGCGGCCGCGCGCTCGAGGTCCGCGTCCTCGAGCACGAGCATCGGGTGCTTCCCGCCGAGCTCGAGCGTGACGGGGCACAGCCGCTCGGCCGCGGCAGCCGCGACGCGCCGGCCGACGTCGACGGAGCCCGTGAAGAGCACCTGTGCGACGCCCCGCGCACGGACGAGCGCCTCACCGAGATCAGCCGCCCCCTGCGCCACTCGCACCAGGCCCGGCGGCGCGCCGGCCTCGCGGAAGACGTCCTCGACGAGCGCGCCCGTGAGCGGGGCCAGCTCGGACGGCTTCACCACAACCGCGTTCCCGGCCGTCACGGCCGTGATCGCCTGCACGAACGGGATCGCGAACGGGAAGTTCCAGGGGCTGATCACGGCCACGACCCCGCGCGGCTCGCGGACGAGCGTGATCCGCTTGTGGAGCAGGAACGGGACGCGCGGCGGGACGACCTCCGGCGCGAGTGCCGCCTCCCCCTCGTCGGCGAGCCACGTGAGCGTGTCGAGCGCCGGGAACGCCTCGTGCAGGTACGACTCCGGCAGCGGCTTTCCGACCTCCGCGGTCACGATCCGCGCAAGCTCGTCGGCGCGGGCGAGAAGGACGCGCGAGAGCGAGCGCAGCAGCGCGCGCCGGTCGTCCCAGTCGCTCGACGCCCACCGTTCCTGCGCCAGCCGCGACTCGGCGACGAGCTCGTGGACGAGCGCCGGCGGGGTCGTCGGAACGCGCCCGACCTCGCGCAGCCTCGCCGGATCGGTCGACACGAGCTCGGCGGGCGCGAGCGTGGCCATGGGCGGAGGCTACCCGCGGCGGACGCGCGCGAGCCCGGGCCGACGGCGGACGGCACCGCGGTCGAAGTCGTCGAGCTGCGCCTGGATCCAGTGCTCGAGATCGTGCTCGCGCACCCACGAGCGGATCCCGGCGAGTCGCCGATGCCGCTCCGCTGCCGACATCTCGAGAGCCTCGTGGATCGCGTCGGCCTGCCCGGCGACGTCGAACGGGTTGATCCCCAGCGCCCAGTCGCCCACCTCCTCGTACGCGCCGGCGTTCTCGGACAGGACGAGGACGCCGTCCCGCTCGTTGACGAGCGGCGCCTCCTTCGCGACGAGGTTGAGCCCGTCGAAGATCGCGTTCACGAGCAGCACGTCGTACTGCTTGTACGCGGCCACGGACGCTGCGAAGTCGTCCTCGATCCGGAGGTCGATCGGCTTCCAGCCGTCGCTCTGGAAGCGGTCGTTGACCCGGCGCGCCTCGCGCTGAATCGCGCCGAGATACTCCGCGTACTCCGGGATGTCCTGACGCGACGGGTCGAGGAGCGCGAGCATGCCCACCCGCCCCTGCGCCTCCGGGTGGGACTCGAGGTAGAGCTCGAACGCGCGGAAGCCGCGCACCACGTTCTTGGAGGGATCCGTGCGGTCGACGCGCAGCACGAGCCGCTCGGGCCGCTCGGACTCGAGCAGGCGCTCCGCCGTCCGTACCGCGGGGCTCTCCTTCAGCTCGTCGAACTCGCGCGCGTCGACGGAGATCGGGTGGGCCGTCACCCGCACGTCGCCGAGCGCACCCTCGCCGAGGATGTCGCGCGCGCACCGCCGGAAGTTCCGCGCCCACCGCTCGGTGTGGAAGCCGACGACGTCGTTCGCGAGCAGCCCCGCGTGGATCGCGCGCCGGATCGGCGCGTGGAGGACGTGCCAGTAGTCGGACTGCGGCCACGGCACGTGCACGAAGTGGGCGAGCGCCGCGTCCGGGCGCTCGTCCCGCACGAACCGCGGCGCGAGGTAGAGGTGGTAGTCGTGGAAGAACACCGTCGCGTCGGGCTGCGCCTCGAGCTCGCTCAGCACGGCGTCCGCGAAGCCGCGGTTGACGGGCACGTAGCCCCGCTCCCACGCGTGGAGGAGGCCGGGGTCGAGGCTGGGGTGCGAGACGAGGTCCCAGAGGTAGTGCTGGAGGAACCAGAGCGTCGGATTCGCGACGACGTTGTAGAACCAGTCGTACTGGGGCCTGCCGTGCACGACGAGGCGCAGCCGGTACGGCGACCCGTCGCGGGCCGTCTCCTCGACGGCACCCGCGGCTTCGGCGGCGACGGCCTTGTCTTCGTCGCTCATGGCGCTCGCGATCCAGGTGACGTCGTGGTGCGAGACGAGGCTCCGCAGCGCCGTGACGAGGCCGCCGCCGCCCCGGCGCGCGACCCGTGCTCCCGTCAGGTCCCGCCCATAGGTGACGGGTCCGCGGTTCGAGACCACGATCAGGTTGCGCCGGCCGGCCATCCAACGAGGGTATCCGCCCTGTCGGGTCCTAACCCCGGTCGCCCCGGAATGCCGCGATCATGCCGGCGCCGCCTCGGCGACCCGGAGCTCGACGCCGGCCGTGTCGTTGCCGAGCAGCCGGTTGAAGAGCGCGAGCCAGTCCCGGAGGAGCCGCGGCGTGAGGAAGTGGCGGCGGACGTGCTCCTTGCCTCGGAGCGCGCGAGTCCGCGCCTCGGCGGGGTCGCGGAGGATCTCGAGGACGGCCCGCCCGCACGCCTCGGGCGTGTCGACGAGCCACCCGGTCGCGCCGTCCTCGATCTGCACCACGATTCCCCCGACGCGCCCCGCCACGACCGGCCGCGCCTTCCACAGCGCCTCCGACACGGTGAGGCCGAAGCCCTCGCGGATCGACTTCTGGATCACGGCCGCGGAGTGCACCTGGAACGCGTTCACCTCGACCGAGCCGACGTTGTTGAGGTTCGAGAGGATGAAGATGTCCCGGTCGTCGTCCGCATAGGCCACGGTGCGGTTGTAGAAGTCCCAGCCCTCCGGGTCGTCGTGCGCCATCGAGCCCACCAGCGCGAGCTGGACCTCGGGGAAGCGCTCCTTGACGATGCGGTACGCGTCGATCACGCCGAGGGGGTCCTTCCACGGGTCGAACCGCGAGACCTGCGTGATCAGCGGGCGGTCCACGTCGATGCCGAACTGGTCGACGATGTAGGCGGCGTCCTC
>DATHTC010000079.1:0-5547 GCA_035463735.1 Gaiellaceae bacterium
CGACGAGGCGGAGCGGCTGTTCAGGCGTGCGATCGAGCTCCAGCCGGAGAACCCGCGGACCTGGTACGAGCTCGCGCGGTTCGAGTTCGAGTCGCGGCGCCGGCTCGACGAGGCCCTCGTCTATGCCGACCGCTCGTACGCGCTCGACAGCTGGCCGCCCGACACCGGCACGCTGCTGAACGAGATTCGCGCGGCGATCGAGCGCCGCTCCGAGGGGGCCTAGCGGGCGCCGAGTACGAGCGCCACGTGGGCGCCCAGGAGCTCCGTCGGGGTGAGCCCGTCGAGCGGCGCGACCACGCGCACGCCGAGGTCCTTCGCGAGCCGTCGCGCCTCGGCCTCGCGACCGGGCCGGTACATCACGAGCGTCCGGGCGTAGTCGGAGCGCGGGGCGTTGCCGACCGCGCCGAGCACGTAGCCGAGGCCCTTGATCCGCTCGCCGACCCCGGCGGCGGCGCCGGCGACACCGTTTCCGTTCAGGACGACGACGGCCGTCTCTCCGCGCGGCAGCGCAACCGGCTTGCTGGACGGCTTGGCTTTCGGCGTCGGCGCCGGCCGCTCCACGGGCGCGAGCGTGCGCTCGACGGCGACCCGCTGTGCCTCCTGCGCGACCGGCTCGGCGATCGCGCCGACGGCCAGCACGACGAGTGCGGCGAGCTCCACGACGGCGACGGCGCTCGCGAGCACCGCGGCGGTCTTCCAGGGACGGTCGGGGAGAGGGTGCGCGTGCTCCAAGGGGAGCGTCCTGTTCGCCGCGCAGCCGGCTGCTCCTCCCGCTCAGGCGACCCAGGCGTGGCGCGCGAAGCCGACGGCAGCCATCCCGCCGATCGCGACGAACGCGTAGAGGACGAGAGCACGCGCCCGCGGCCGGCGCTCGAGCACCGCAGCGAGTGCGAGGAAGAGCGGGAAGTCCCCGAGGAGGAAGCGCGGGAGGCTCACGAGCGGGAACCCGGCCACCGGCGCCGACAGGATCACGAGCAGGTAGGCCGCCGAGTAGAGGCCGAACGCGGGCCCGAGGCGCCGCCACGCCTCCCATGTCAGCCATACCGCCGCCGCGAGCAGCAGCAGGTGGAGGGCGTTGCGCGAGCCGGACTCCTCCGCCCAGCCGAACTCCATCGCGCGGGGCAGGTGGAGCAGCACCTGCATCGCGCCGCGCCGGCCCTGGTCGAACGCCTCCCACAGGCCGCCGAGCGGGCCGAGCGTCGGCGTGTGCCGGCCCCAGAAGTCCTCCTGCGCCGACAGGAACGCCCACGGCCTGCCGAGCCGGTCCTCGAGGTGGAGAGCGAACACCACGACGGCCCCCGGGAGGAGCGCGAGCGGCGCCAGGGCGCGCAGATGGCGCTGTACACCGCCATCACCACCTCCGTCCACCTGCGCCCCCCCGGCCCGCCGGTAGAGGAGGAGTGCCAGCATCGGCAGGAGGGCGAGCCCGATCAGGCGCGTCCCGACCGCGAGCCCGCCCAGGACACCTGCCAGCACCGACCTGCCGCGGAGCGCGGCGAGGGTCGCTCCGGTCGCGAACGCGAGGAACAGCCCCTCGGGATACACGGACGTGAACACGAACGCGACCGGGTAGGTGGCGAGCAGCAGGACGGCGTCGGACGCCTGCCGGTCGCCGAGGAGCTCGCGTCCGATCCGGTGCAGGCACACCGCCGCGATGCCGGCGGCAACGAGGGAGACGAGCACGCCGGCGACGACGAGCGACCGCGTCACCACCGCGACGAGCGCGACCGCGGCCGGGTAGAGGGGGAAGAACGCCGCCGCCTGGTCGCCGCCGTAGCCGTTGCCGGCGATGTTCAGGTACCACCCGGCGTCCCACTGCGTGAAGACGTTGAAGAGCCAGTCCGAGAGGCCGCCGTACGCGCGGAACTCGTCGAACCGCAGGTCGCGGTCGACCGCGGAGAAGCGGGGGAGCTGCCACAGGAGCGTCAGCGCCGTGGCGAGGAGGAACGCGGCGCGGACGCCGACGAGCGTCCAGAACGGACGGAGCGCGGGCGCGCGGAGGCGCCTCAGCCCGCCGCGACCCAGTCCCACGTCCGCCGCAGGCCCGATTCGAGCGACTCCAGCGCACGCCACCCGAGCGCCCGCTCGGCCGCGCCTGCGTCGAGCGCGCTGTCGCGCAGGTCCCCGGGGCGCGGCCGCCCGTGCTCCGGCTCGCCGCCCCGTCCCGCCGCCTCCCGGCAGGCCTCGTACAGCCGGTTCACCGACGTGCCGACCCCCGTGCCCACGTTGAACACGCCGCCGCCGTGGCCGACGGCTGCGAGCAGCGCCGCCACGACGTCGGCGACGAAGACGAAGTCGCGGGTCTGCTCGCCGTCGCCGAAGATCGTCACCGGCGCCCCGTCGCGCAGGCGGTCGAGGAAGATCGCGACGACGCCGCCCTCGAGCTTGGCGAGCTGTCGCGGCCCGTACACGTTCGCGAAGCGGAGGGAGACGTGCGGCGTCCCGTGCAGCCGGTTCCACGTCGCGAGGTACTCCTCGCCTGCGAGCTTCGACGTGCCGTACGGCGAGAGCGGCTCGCGCGGGTCGGTCTCGACGGCGGGGCGCGGGCACTCGCCGTAGATCGCGCCGCCCGTCGAGGAGAACACGACCTGCGCACCCGCCGCACGCGCGGCCTCGAGCACGCGCAGCGTCCCGAGCACGTTGACCTCGGCGTCGAGCTCGGGCCGTTCCACGGAGGTGCCGACGTCCGCCTGCGCCGCGAGGTGGAACACCACCTCCGGCTCCGCCTCGCCGAAGACGTCGTCGAGCGGCTCCCGGATGTCCCGCTCGTGGAAGGTCGTCGCCGTCGGGACGTTCTCCCGGCTGCCGGTGGCGAGGCTGTCCACGACGTGCACGGCGTCGCCGCGCGCGACGAGCGCGTCCGCGAGGTGCGAGCCGATGAAGCCCGCTCCGCCTGTCACGAGCGCGCGCACGACGCCGAACCCTAACCCCCGACCCGGGGGCGCACCGGGCGCCGCCGTATGCTCCCCGCGCCGTGTTCGTCACCTTCGAGGGAATCGACGGGTCGGGGAAGTCCACGCAGGCGGAGCTCCTCGCCGGCGCTCTGCGGGACGAGGGACGCGAGGTGGTGGCCACGCGGGAGCCGGGCGGGACGGAGCTCGGCGAGCGCATCCGCGAGCTGCTCCTCGACGGCCCCGCGATCTCCGGGTGGGCGGAGGCGGCGCTGTTCGCAGCGGCACGTGCGGAGCTCGTGGAGCAGGTGATCCGCCCCGCCCTCGACCGCGGCGCCGACGTCGTCTGCGACCGCTACGTCGACTCCTCGCTGGCCTACCAGGGGATCGCGCGGGGCCTCGGGCTCGAGCGCGTCCTCGACCTCAACCTCGCTGCCGTCGGCGGGCTGCTCCCGGACGTGACGTTCCTGCTGTTGCTCGACCCGGACACGGCGCGCCGCCGGCACCCGGGAGAGCCGGACCGCATCGAGCGGGAAGGCGGTGGGTTCCAGGCCGGCGTCGACCGCGCCTACCGCGAGCTCGCGACCGCGTTCCCGACCAGGATCGTGACGATCGACGGGGCGCGGGCCCCGGAGGACGTCGCGGCGGAGATCCGTGGACGGCTTCGAGCACTTGCCTGAGCAGCGGGAGGCGAAGCGCCTCCTCCGCGCGGCGCTCGCCGAGGGGCCCGCGCACGCGTACCTCCTGCACGGGCCACGCGGCGTGGGCAAGCGGGCGGCCGCGCGCGCGTTCGCGGCCGAGCTGCTCGGCGACGCCGGCCGCGTCGAGCGCGGCTCGCACCCCGACCTCTACGTGCTCGAGCCGCTCGGCGACCAGATCCGCATCGACGCGATCCGCGAGCTGCGGCGCGACCTCCACATGCGGCCGTTCGAGGCAGCGCGCCGCGTCTACTTGCTCCTCGGCGCCGACCAGATGAACGAGGACGCCGCCGACGCGCTCCTCAAGGACCTCGAGGAGCCGCCGGCCTACGCGGTGCTCGTCCTCGTCGCCGACGACCTCGGGCCGCTCCCGGAGACGATCCGCTCGCGCTGCCAGCTCGTGCCGTTCCACCGGCTCTCGGAGCGCGCGGTGCGGGAGGCCGTCGCGGCGCGGGCGCCGGAGCTGGACGAGGTCGAAGTGACGGCGCTCGCGCGTGTCGCGGCGGGCCGGCTCGACCGCGTCGAGCGGCTGCTGGACGCGAAGGCGGCGGAGCGACGGCGGGCGCTCCTCGAGGTCGCGCGGCAGGTGTACCGCGACCCGGCCTTCGAGCCGTCACACGCGGCCTCGTCGCTGCTGGCCGGCGTCCGCGACCACGCCGCGACGGTGAAGGCCGCGGCGGAGGTGAAGCTCGAGGGCCTCGAGCTGCCGGCTCGCGAGGCGGAGCAGCGGGCGCGGCGCGAGGCCTTCGGCGCGGAGCGCGAGGAGCTGCTCGCGACGCTCGAGGAGCTCGCCGCCTGGTACCGCGACCTCGTGGTCGCCGGCGCGGGCGCGACAGAGGCGGTGGTGCACTTCGACCGGCTCGCGGAGCTCGAGGAGGACGGGACGCGCGAACGCCTGCTCGGGGCCGAGCGGGCTGCCGAGCACGTGCGCGCGCTGTGGCGGCAGGTGGAGGAGCTGAACCTCAACCCGCAGCTCGCGCTCGAGGCGCTCTTCGTCCGGCTACGCCGCGAGCTGGCCGTCTAGGCCCGCTGCCGCGGGTACCCCGAACGGGGGATCCGTCGCCGCCGGGGCTTGAACCGATGCGCACGTGGACGGAGACTGCGTCTGCCGCCGTCGTCGCAGGAGGTTCCAGGGGATTGGCCGCAGTTCCCGAGGTTGGTCGTGCCGCCGAGATCGAGCCCGGCTTCGGCGAGCCCGGCCTTGCGCCCGAGGCAGCCGCGACCCAGGCGCTGTACGAGCGCTTCGCCGGCCAGGTGTTCGGGTTCTGCCTGCACCGCCTCGGCAACCGCGAGGAGGCGGAGGACGCGGTGCAGCAGACGTTCCTGAACGCGTTCCGCGGGCTCCGTCGCGGCGTGGTGCCCGAGGCCGAGGCCGCCTGGCTGTTCAAGATCGCCGAGAACGTCTGCCTCACGCGGCGCCGGTCGAGCACACGGCGCGGCCGCGTCGAGAGCCCGGGGGACATGCAGGCGCTCCAGGACTTCGTCGCCGCACCCCAGCGGCTGGGCGCGGACGAGCTGATCCAGCTCCAGGACGCGCTCGCGGCGATGCCGCAGAGCCAGCGGACGGCGATCCTGCTGCGCGAGTGGCAGGGACTGTCCTACCGCGAGATCGCGGAGACGATGGACCTCAGCGACGCGGCGGTCGAGACGCTCATCTTCCGCGCCCGGCGCTCCCTGGCCCGGGGTCTCGAGGAGGCACCGCGCCCGAAGCCGCTGCTCCGGCGGTTGCGTCACGGCCTCGACCTCGGAGCGCTCGCGGCGGCGGCGAAGGGGCTCCTCGCAGGCGGCGCCGCGGTCAAGGCCGTCGCCGGGACCGCCGCGGCAGTCGCGATCTCGGGCGCGGTCGTCGCGGCGACGCCGGAGCCGCGCCGGGAGGAGGCTCCCCGGACGCCACTGTCCGTTCCGGCCGACCCGCCGGCCGAAACCCGAGCCGCCGTGGCTCCAGCTCCGGCCGCGGG
>DATHTC010000080.1:0-2947 GCA_035463735.1 Gaiellaceae bacterium
CGAGGCGACCGCCCCCTGGGGCGTGAAGGTGAGCATCGTCGAGGTCAAGGACGTCGAGATCCCCAGCGGCATGCAGCGGGCGATGGCCCGCCAGGCCGAGGCCGAGCGCGAGCGGCGCGCGAAGGTGATCGCCGCCGAGGGTGAGTACCAGGCCTCCGAGCGGCTGAAGGACGCCGCCAACGTGATGACGGAGTCGCCGATCGCGCTCCAGCTGCGCTACCTGCAGACCCTGGTCGAGATCGGCGCCGCCAACGCCACGACGATCGTCTTCCCGGCCCCGATCGACCTCATCCGGCCGTTCCTCGAGGGCCGGGACGGCGCCGGCTCGTCGACCTGAGCGGCGAGCTCCGACGCGACCCGCTGTCCGGGCGGCTCGTGGTCGTGGCGCCGAACCGCAGCCGCCGGCCAGGCGCGGGCATCACACGGATCGAGGAGGCGACGGGTGCCGAGCTCGATGCGTGCCCGTTCTGCGAGGGACGGGAGGACCGCACGCCGCCGGAGGTGCTCGCGCTCGGCCGTGAGACCGGGACGAACGGCCCCGGCTGGCTGGTGCGCGTCGTCCCCAACCTCTACCCGGCCTTCCCGCGACAGGAGGTCGTGGTCCACGACCCGCGCCACGTACGCTCGTTCGCCGAGCTCGAGGACGCCCAGGTCGAGCGGGTCGCTGAGGCGTGGTCGCTCCGGAGAGCGGCCGGCGAGGAGGACGGCCTCGAGCACCTGCACGCGCTCGTGAACGAGGGCCGAGCCGCCGGCGCGAGCCTCGCCCACTCGCACTCCCAGCTCGTGTGGCTCCCGGAGGCGCCCCCCGAGGTGGCGCGGGAGTCGGCCGGCGGGATCGGCCGGCTGGTGTCACACCCCGGCCTCGTCGTCGCCGAGCGCGACGGCGCCGTCGCAGTCGTCCACGTGGCCGGACGCGCGCCGTACGAGACCGTGATCGCGCTCGGCGAGGCCGGCGTCGCGACGGGCTTGCTGCTGCTCCGCGACGTCGTCCGCCGCTTGCGGGCGGTGGAGGGGCCCGTGCCGTGGAACGCCTGGCTCCACCCGGGCCACATCGAGCTCGTGCCGCGGCTGAGCGTGTTCGCCGGCGTCGAGCTCGGCGCAGGGATCTACGTCAACCCCGTCGCCCCGGAGGACGCCGCAGCGGCGCTCCGCGGCTAGAGCGCGTCGCCCTGCTGCTCGCGGAAGCGCTTCGCAGCGTCGATCGCGGCGCCGAGGTTCAGGCCCTTGTCCTTCGCCTGCTTGATCAGCATCACCGTCTCGAGCGCGTCGATGTCGTAGATGCGCTGCTTCTTCCCCTTCGTGGGGATCTGCGCCTTGTTCGTCCAGTAGTCGAGCTGCATCTTCGAGATGCCGGCGATCCGGCACACCTGACCGAGGTAGAGCTCGACCTTGTCCAGGTGCTCGGCGAGGTTGATCGGCTCGAGGAGGTCGACTTGTCTGCTGACGGGCATACGGAATCCTTCGCCGTCGGGATCCTGCAGTCGAGTTATAGAACCCCGGTCCGCGATTTGGAAGGGCACGACTCCCAACGCGCACCCGTACGCGGGACGAGCGGGGCGAATCAGTCGACGAGCGGGCTGCCCGGGTCGGCCGCCGGCGTCTCGGGCCGGCCGGTGTCGTCGCCGGCCTCGCCGACCACCGGCGCCTCGCCGCCGGACTCGACCACCGGCGCCAGCGCCGACACGCGCTCGTCGCCGCGCAGCCGCATCACGATCACGCCCTGGGTCGAGCGCCCGAGGCGCTTGACCTCCTCGACCGGGATCCGGATCACGGTGCCACCGGTCGAGATCAGCATCACCTGGTAGCCGTCGCGCACGACCCTCGAGCCGACGAGCTGCCCCCGCGCCTCCGTCAGCTTCACCGTCAGGACGCCGAGGCCGCCGCGGCCCTTCACCGGGTACTCGGACACGCGCGTCCGCTTCCCGTAGCCGTTCTCGGTCACGACGAGGAGGTCGGAGTCGTCCTCCGCGATGTTGATCGCGATCACCTCGTCGCCGGCCCGCAGCCGCATCCCCTGCACGCCGGAGGCGTCGCGGCCCATCGGCCGCACGTCGCGCTCGTGGAAGCGGATCGCCTGGCCGTTGCGCGACACCATCAGCACGTCGTCGTCGCCCGAGCTGCGGCGCACGCCGACGAGCTCGTCGCCCTCGCGCATCTTGATCGCGATGATCCCGTCGGCCTTCAGCGGCGTGTTGTACGCCTCGAGCTTCGTCTTCTTGACGATCCCGTTCTTCGTCGCAAACACGAGGAACCGGCCCTCGTCGAAGTTCCGCGTCTGGATCACCGCGCGCACCTGCTCGTCCTGCCGCAACGGGAGCAGGTTCACGATCGCCCGGCCGCGCGACTGGCGCGATCCGAGCGGCAGCTCGTGCACCTTCAGCCGGTAGACCTTGCCGACGCTCGTGAAGAAGAGCAGGTAGTCGTGGGTCGAGGCGACGAAGAGGTGCTCGATGTAGTCGTCGTCCTTCAGCTCCATCCCCATCACGCCGATCCCGCCGCGTCGCTGCTCGCGGTAGGCGGTCACGGGCAGCCGCTTGACGTAGCCCGAGCGGGTGATCGCGATGACCATATCCTCCTCGGCGATCAGATCCTCGAGCTCGAGCTCCTCCTCCGCGGCGACGATCTCGGTGCGGCGGTCGTCGTTCCGGGCGTAGATCGAGCGGATCTCCGTCAGCTCCTCGCGGATCAGGCCGTCGACGCGGGCCGGGTCGCCGAGGATCGCCCGCAGCTCGGCGATCCGCTCCTGCAGGTCGTCGTGCTCGTCCTGGACGCGCTTGCGCTCGAGCGCCGTGAGCGCGCGCAGGCGCAGGTCGAGAATGGCCGAGGCCTGCTCCTCCGAGAGGTCGAACCGGCGCATCAGCTCCGTGCGCGCGGCGTCGGTGTCGGCGGCGGCGCGGATCGACCAGGTGATCAAGGACGAGCTGCTCGAGCTCAAGCAGATCTACGG
>DATHTC010000081.1:0-3008 GCA_035463735.1 Gaiellaceae bacterium
GCATCTTCGTCTCGGGAATGCCGAACACGAACGCCGTCATCAGCAGCCGCATCACGTGCGGGGCCTGCGAGGTCATCCAGACCGTGTAGTCGCCCGTTGCCGGCTCGTACGTGGCGGCCGCGCCGCGGCCCTCGATCGGCGTCGGGATCAGGCGCTGGTTCACGAGCCGCTGACGGACGACGACCTCGGCCTCGGCGAGCGCCGCGTCGGTCGCGTCGCGGTCGCCACAGTCCCAGTCCATGACGACGTTGCCGGGCGCATTCTCGTGCAACTGGGGCGCGCCCTCCTCCGTCGCCTTCTCGGGGTCGACGACCGCGTCGAGCGGTTCCCAGTCGACCTGGATCAGCCCGAGCGCGTCCTCGGCCGCGTAGCGGCTCTCGGCGACGACGACGGCCACGCCCGCGCCCGTGAAGGTGACGCGGTCGACCTCGAGCACGCGCGGCGTGTTGACGAAGTTGTCGACACCGCCGGCCTGCCACGCGCACGGGAGCGCGGGCAGGTGCTCGAAGTCCTTGCCGGTGTAGACGGCGATCACGCCCGGCGCCTGCGCAGCAGCGTCTGCGTCGATGCTGCGGATGCGCGCGTGCGCGTACGGCGACCGGAGGACCGCCGCGTGCACCATCCCGGGCAGCCGCAGGTCGTCGATGTACTTGGCGGCGCCGGTCATCAGGCGCACGTCCTCGACGCGCTTGACGGGCGCGCCGATCAGGCCCGTGGTGGGTGTCTCGGCGACTGCCATCAGGCCGTCACCTGCCCCGCGGCCGACTCGACCGCCCTGACGATGTTCTCGTAGCCCGTGCAGCGGCAGAGGTTGCCCTCGAGGCCGTTCCGGATCGACTCCTCGGTCAACTCCTCGCCGGAGCCGATCAGGTCGACCGCCGCCATGATCATCCCCGGGGTGCAGAAGCCGCACTGGAGGCCGTGAAGCTCGCGGAATGCCTCCTGGACGGGATGGAGCGCGCCGTTCGACGTCAGCCCCTCGATGGTCGTCACGGCTCGGCCGTCCGCCTGCACCGCGAGCACGGTGCACGACTTCACCGACACGCCCTCGAGGTGCACGGTGCACGCCCCGCACTGCGACGTGTCGCACCCGACGTTCGTGCCGGTCAGGCCCAGGTTCTCGCGCAGGAAGTCGACGAGCAGCAGGCGCGGCTCCACGTCCGCCTCCCGCCGCACGCCGTTGACGGTGACCGCGATGCGACTCACGAGACCTCCTCCTTCGGCGCCAGCGACACGGGCGAGAATACGCCCCGGCAGGCGCGAATTCCACGTCCGCACTTCCGTACGATGTCGCGGTGGCGTTCGGATCGGTGGAGGAGGTCGAGCAGGCGCTCCGGGAGGCGGAGTACCTGCCCGACCGCGGGCTCGCGACGGCTGTCTTCCTCGCGCTCTCGATGCGGCGGCCGCTGCTGCTCGAGGGCGAGGCGGGCGTCGGCAAGACCGAGGTGGCGAAGACGCTCGCGCGGATCCTCGGCGCCGATCTGATCCGCCTCCAGTGCTACGAAGGCATCGACGCCGGCCAGGCTCTCTACGAGTGGGACTACGCCCGGCAGCTCCTGTACGCGCGGAGCCTGCAGGCGGAGGAGGCCGACCCGCACCAGCGGATCCGCGAGCTGTACGGGCCGGACTTCCTCGCCGAGCGGCCGCTCCTGCGCGCGATCCGCGCCGGCTCCTCGGCCGTGCTGCTGATCGACGAGCTCGACCGGGCCGACGACGAGTTCGAGGCCTTCCTGCTCGAGGTGCTCGCCGACTACGCGGTCACGATCCCGGAGGTCGGGACGATCGAGGCCGCCGATCCGCCCGCCGTCGTCATCACCTCGAACCGGACGCGGGAGCTGCACGACGCGCTCAAGCGGCGCTGCCTCTACCACTGGATCGACTTCCCCGACCTCGAGCGCGAGGTGGAGATCATCCGGCTGCGCGCGCCGGGAGTGCCGGAAGCGCTCGCCCGGTCGGTGGCGGAGGCGGTCGCGCGGCTGCGCGCGCTCGACCTCGCGAAGCGGCCGGGGGCGGCGGAGGCGATCGACTGGGCCGTGGCGCTCGGCCTCCTCGGCGCCGAGTCGGCGAACGGCGAGGCCGGCCGCACGACGCTCGGCTGGGCCGTGAAGAACCAGGAGGACCTCCGCCGCGCCGAGGTCCTCTTCGTCGATGGCTGAGGCGGGAGAGGCGGCCGAGGCGGGGCCGCTCGATCCGCTCGTCGGCTTCTGCCGGACGCTGCGGGACGAGGGGCTGCCGGTCGGATCGGGCCGGATCCGGGACTTCTGCCGCGCCGCCGCCCTCGCCGGGCCCGCACACCTCTACTGGGCCGGCCGCGCGACGCTCGTCGGCCGCCCCGAGGACGTCCCGGTGTACGACGCCGTCTTCCGCCGCTGGTTCGGCCGGCCGGAGCCGCCGCCGCGCGCTCCCACCGCCGTCCGCGTCCAGGTCGACGCGCGCGGGCTGGCGGCGCGGGCGAGCCGCGGGGAGGCGCTGCGTCGCAAGAGCTTCGCCGCCCTCGAGCCGGGCGAGCTCGCGGAGCTGGCGGAGCTCGCCGCGCAGCTCGGGCTCGCCGTGCCTGAGCGGCGGACGCGCCGCCGCGAGCGCGCCCGTGACGGCTCGCTCGATCTCCGCCGCACGCTGCGGCGCTCGTTCCGGACCGGCGGCGAGCCGCTCTCGCTCGCGCGTCGCCGCCGGCGCCGCAGGCCGCGCCGGCTCGTGCTGCTGCTCGACGTGTCACGGTCGATGACCTCGTACTCGAGCGCGCTCGTCACGGTCGCCCACGCTGCGCTGCGAGCCGACCCGCGCTGGGAGGCGTTCTGCTTCGGGACACGGCTCACCCGGGTCACGCGGGCACTCGGCTGCGCAGAGCCGCAAGAGGCGCTCGAGCGAGCCGCCGACGAGGTGCTCGACTGGGACGGCGGCACACGCATCGGCGACTCGCTGAAGGCGTTCCTCGACGGGCACGCGAACACGGCCCGCGGCGCGGTCGTCGTCCTCTGCTCCGACGGGCTCGAGGTCGGCGACCCCGA
>DATHTC010000082.1:0-1986 GCA_035463735.1 Gaiellaceae bacterium
AGCAGTCGCGAGCGGGCGGCGGCGTCGCCGGCGAAGGCCGGCCCGAAGTCCTCGACGAGTGCGCCCAACCCGACGACGTGCGAGATGCGCTCGCCGAGCCCGTAGAGGTCGGCCTGCTCGCGGTGCCAGACGTCGAAGACGGGGTCGATCGAGACGAGCGCGAGCCGCCGACCGACCTGCGCCGCCCAGTGGAGCGTCGCCTCGCCCAGTCCCGTCACGGGGATGTCGACGGCCGAGCGGGCCTCGTAGAGCCCGGGGTCCTGGAAGTGCCCGAACGCGAACGCGTCGTAGCCGCGCTCCGCGGCCTCGAGCGCGTTATCGACTGCGAGCACGGCGCAGCGCAGCTCGGTCAGACGGCCGAACGACCGGTCCGGCGGGGTCAGCCCGACGACGTCGACCGTCGTCGTTTCCTGCGCGAGCTCCCGGAGGTACGCGCCGAGGCGCTCGAAGTACGCCGGGCTCTCGTCTGGGTCGACGAAGCTCTGCCACCAGATGCGCATCACGCCTCCTCGTCGTCGTCCTCGTGGTGCAGGGGACGTGCGACCGGCGCACCGTCCTCGACCGTCGTCGCGACGCGCGTCCCGCCTGCGCCCTCGAGCCGGACGATCGCACGGCCGCCGCCAGCCAGCGCGACGGTCGCGACCTCGACCGGGGCGCCGAGGACACGGCCGGCGGCGCGGCGAACGGTCGTGCGGGCCTCGACGACGCCACGCTGGACGCGCTCGCTCCCGACGTGGTCGGCGCCGCAGCGCGGGCACCAGAGCCGCTCGGGGAACCCGCGCCACCCGCAGGCACGGCAGACCGAGACGGGGATCCCGCTCACCCGGCCGCCTCGAGCACGGCGGCGTTCACACATGCCCCGTACCGGTACGCGACCATCCCGTAGCCGGCGACGAGGGCGACGCGCGCACCCTCCACCTGTCGGCCGCCTGCTGCTCCGCGGAGCTGGCGCACGACCTCGACCAGCCCGTGCATGCCGCCCGCGGCGCCGGCCTGCCCGGCGGAGAGCTGGCCCCCCGCCGTGTTGACGGGCAGCTCGCGTGCCGCGATCCGGTCGACGAGCCGGGGCAGGTCGCCGTCGGACCCGAAGCCGAGGTCCTCGAGCTGGACGCGTGCGACCGCCGGGTAGTCGTCGTACACCGAGACGACGTCGACGTCGCCCGGCTCCAGCCCTGCCGCGTCCCACAGGTCGGGGCGGAGCTCCGCGAGCGCGGTCGGGAACCCGTCGCCGTCCTGGTGGTCGGCGTTGTAGGAGCTGACCAGGCCGCGGACCCGCACGCCACGCGAGCCCGCCGCGGCGACGACCACGGCGTCGGCTCCGGCGACGACGGGGACGCAGTCGTAGATCGTGAGCGGGTCGGCGACGAGCGGGCCGGCCCGGTACTCGTCGAGTGTGAGCGGCTCGCGGTAGGCCGCGTTCGGGTTGCCGCCCGCCCACGCCCGCTGCGCGACCACGAGGCGGCCGTACGCGTCCCGGTCGAGCCCCCGGGCGTCCATGTGCCGGCGCGTCAGCGTCGCGAAGAGCGCGTTCGGCCCACTGGTGGGGATGGGCGTGAGATGGTCGCGCGTCGCGGAGTTGTACTCGTCCACGAGTCGCACAAACGCGGGCGGGTCGAGCCGGTCCCCGGCGACGAGCAGGACCGCGCGCGCGTCGCCCGCCTCGACCGCGCGGCGCGCGTGCTGGAGCAGGTCGAGCGCCGACGCGCCACCGGTCGCGGCGTCCATCAGCCAGCGAAGCGAGAGGCCGAGGCGGAACGCGAGGTCGATCCCGCGGTCGGGCGCGAGCGAGAAGGACGCGACGCCGAGGCCGTCGATCTCGCCCGGTGTCAGCCCGGCGTCGTCGAGCGCCTCGCGCGCGGCCGCGGCGAGCAGGCGCATCGTCGTCACGTCTCCGCTCGGGTGGCGGAGGTACGGCGTCTCGCCGGTGCCGACGATGCAGGCCTCGATCGCCACGGGCGCATTCTCAAGCAGCGGCGGGCGTGGCGG
>DATHTC010000083.1:0-2577 GCA_035463735.1 Gaiellaceae bacterium
GCCGGAGGCGCCCGCGGGCTAGAGCCGCCCGGCGGCGATGATCCGCTGGAGGAAGCGCTGGGTCCGCTCCTCCCGGGGGGCGCTGAAGATGCGGTCGGGCGGGCCCTCCTCGAGGATCGCGCCGCCGTCGAGGAAGCAGACGCGGTCGGCCGTCTCGCGCGCGAAGCTCATCTCGTGGGTGGCGATCAGCATCGTCATCCCGCCCTCGGCGAGCTCGCGGATCACGTTCAGCACCTCCGCCACGAGCTCGGGGTCGAGTGCGCTCGTGACCTCGTCGAGGAGCAGGAGCTGCGGGCGCATCGCCAGCGCGCGCACGATCGCCACCCGCTGCTGCTGCCCGCCCGAGAGCTGGTCCGGGTAGTCGCCGGCCCGCTCGGCGAGGCCGAAGCGCGCCAGCAGCTCGAGCGCCTGCGCGCGCGCCTCCTCACGGGGGAGCCCGAGCGCCTTGCGCGGGCCGAGCGTCACGTTGCCGAGGACGCTCATGTGCGGGAAGAGGTTGAACGCCTGGAACACGATCCCGATCCGGCGACGCATGCGGTTGACGTCGACGCCGCGGGCGGTGATCTCCTCGCCGGCGACGACGATCCGGCCCTCGTCCAGCGGCTCCAGCAGGTTGACGCAGCGGAGCAGCGTCGACTTGCCGGAGCCGGAGGCGCCGATCAGGCAGACGACCTCGTGCTCGGCGACCTCGAGGTCGATGCCGCGCAGCACGTCGACCTTGCCAAAGGACTTCCGGACGCCCTCGAGCACGAGCAGCGGCTCGCTCACACGCGACGCCTCCGCTCGCGGGCGATGAGCCAGTCCGTGAGCCGCGTCAGCGGGATCGTGAGCGCGAGGAAGATCAGCGCGGTCGCGACGTACGGGGTGTAGTTGAACGATCCGGCGACTTCGATCTGCGACTGCCGGAACGCCTCGACGACGCCGAGCAGCGCGACGAGCGCCGTGTCCTTCTGCAGCCCGATGAAGTCGTTCAGCAGCGGCGGCACGACGCGCCTGATCGCCTGCGGCAGCACGACGTACCGCAGCGACTGCAGGCGGTTCAACCCGAGCGAGCGGGCCGCTGCGTCCTGGCTCGGGTGCACGGACTCGATGCCCGCGCGGTAGACCTCGGCGACGTAGGCCGAGTAGACGAGCACGAGCGAGACCGTCGCCCAGAAGAACTGCGACTTCGGCACCCCGGAGATCTGCAGCCCGGGGACGCCGAAGCCGAGCAGGAAGATGAGCAGGATCGTCGGCACCCCGCGGAAGACGTCCGTGTACGCGGCCGAGAGGAAGCGGAGGGGAAAGAAGACGGGGCCCGGGAGGCTCCGCAGCACGGCCAGCGCGAGGCCCCATACGAGGATGAAGACCTCCGCCAGGAGGAACAGCCGGACGTTCGTCCAGAACTTCTCGAGGATGTCCGGGAACGACTCGCGGAACTCCGGCCCGTAGAAGAACGCCTCGCGGACCTCCTCCCACCCGGGCGAGCTGCGGACGACGAGCACGAGCGCGCCGAACACGACGATCGTGCTGACCGCCGCGATCGCGAGGCTCCGGCCGGCGCCCTCGCCGCCCAGAATGCGCGAGGTCCGGCTCCCTACTCGAGCACCGGCGCGCTGGTTCTCTCGGAGAGCCACTCCTGCTGGATCTGCTCCAGCGTGCCGTCGTCCTTGAGTTCCGCGAGGGCGGTGTTCACGCAGTCGCGGAGCGGGTTCCCTTCCTCGAACAGCATCCCGAAGTGCTCCTGTCCGCCCACCGAGGGGAACTGGCCGACGACGGTGCCGTTCTTCACCTCTTCGGCGCCGACGAGGAAGAAGGCCGTCGGGAGGTCGACGACGATGCCGTCGATCTGCCGGCCGTTGAGCGCGGCGACGACGTCGTTCGACGTGTCGTAGATGCGCGGCTCCTGGTCCGGCTGGATGTTCTCCTCGATGTAGGCGAGGCTCGTGGTCCCGACCTGCGCGCCCAGCCGGTAGCCCTTCAGGTCCTCGAGTGCTGCGGTGTCCGCGATCGGCGTCCCCTGCAACGCGACGAGCGCCTGGTTGACGTCGTAGTAGGAGTCGCTGAAGTCGACGGCGCGGTCCCGCTCCTCCGTGACCGAGATCTGGTTGATGTCGAAGTCGAAGTTCTTCTCGCCCGGGCGGAACGAGTTGTTGAACGGGACGACGACCCACTCGACCTCGTCCTCGGCGAAGCCGAGCTGCTCGGCGACCGCGTAGGCGACGGCGCTCTCGAAGCCCTCGCCGGTGGACGGGTCGTTGAGCTCCCACTCCGAGCCGTCCGGCGTGCCGCCCTCGAACCACGGCGGGAAGGCGGGGTTGTCGGTCCCGACTGTGAGGGTGCCGGCGTTCACGAGCTCGAGGGTCTCCTTCGCGCACTCGTCCTCGGGCGGGGCCGTGTCGGCGGGCGCGGCGGTCTCGGCCGTCGTCTCCGCGGCCTCGTCGTCATCCCCGCCGCAGCCCGAGGCCGCGAGCGCGAGGAGCCCGACGAGGAGGACGAGAGCGAGCCTCTTCACCGCGCGCGACCCTACCCTGAGCGCGTGCCGTCGCCCTTCGTCGAGCTCGAGGTCGGGGAACGGGTCGTGAAGGTCACGAACCC
>DATHTC010000084.1:0-5081 GCA_035463735.1 Gaiellaceae bacterium
TCGGGCGATGCGACCGCATCCGCTCGCTCGCGCCGCCCGGGTGACGGCCGCGGCCACCATTGTCGCGCTCTTCCTGCTGCCGCTCGCGTTCCTCGTCTCAGGCTCGCTGCGGAAGCCCGGCCTGCCGCCGCCGCGGACGCCGGAGCTCGTGCCCGACCCTGTCGTCCCGGGCAACTACGGGGATGCCGTCGACCTCGTCGGCCTGGGTCGCGCGACCGTGAACTCGCTGCTCGTCTGTGCGCTCGCCGTGCCGCTCGCCGTGGTCGTCGCGGCGCTGGCGGGGTTCGCGCTCGCCCACCTTCCGCGCCGGCTCGCGCGGCCGCTCCTGGCGCTGTCGTTCGCCGCGACGATGGTGCCGCTGACGGCGCTCCTCGTGCCGCGGTTCGCGCTCTTCCGCTCGCTCGGCCTCGTCGACACGTGGGCGCCGCTCGTCGCGCCGGCGCTGCTCGGCATGTCGCCGTTCTACGTCCTCATCTACTACGTCGCGTTCCGACGCCTCCCGGCCGAGCTGTACGAGGCGTGCCGGCTCGAGGGGATGGGGCCGTTCGCCACCTGGCGCCGCGTCGCGATGCCGCTCGTGCGGCCGGTGACGGCGGCGGTCGCCGTGCTCGCGTTCGTGGTCACGTGGAGCAACTTCCTCGACCCGCTCGTGTACCTGTTCGACCGCGATCTCTACACGGTGCCGCTCGCGTTGAGGTCGCTCGCCCAGCTCGACCCGACGAACCACCCGCTCCTGCTCGCGGGCGCCGTGCTGGCCACGCTGCCGGTCGTGCTCGCCTTCCTGTCCGCGCAGCGTTGGTTCCTCGGCGAGCACCGGGGGCAAGGGTGGCTCGGACGCTAGCCGCGGCCGCGCTCGTCCTCCTGCTCGCCTCGTGCGGAGGCGACGGGCCGGGAGCAGCGGCCGGGACGGTCCGCTTCGTCGCCTTCGGGGATCCCGAGGAGCTGCGGGCGTACCGCGACCTGATCGCCGCCTACGAGCGGCGCCGCGACGCCGACGTGGAGCTCGTGGAGGCGAGTGACCGCACCGACCTGATCGCGCGGGTGTCGACGGCGATCGCGGGCGGGTCGCCGCCCGACGTGTTCCTGATCAACTACCGCTTCTTCGGCCAATTCGCCTCGAAGGGCGCGCTCGAGCCGGTCGGCCCCCGGGTGGCCGCCTCGGACGCGTTCGAGGAGGACGACTTCTACCCGCAGGCGCTCGACGCGTTCCGCTGGCGCGGCGAGCTGATGTGCCTGCCGCAGAACGTGTCGAGCCTCGTCGTCTACCTCAACCGTGACCTGTTCCGGCGGCACGGCGTCGCGGAGCCGCGGGACGGCTGGACGTGGAACGACCTGCTGCTCGCCGCGGGCGAGCTCACGCGCGACGCGAGGGGGCGGGTGCTGCGGGCGGGCGACCCGGACGCGGGCGGCGCCACCGCGGCCGTGTACGGCCTGGGTGTCGAGCCGTCGCTCATCCGTCTCGCGCCGTTCGTCTGGTCGAACGGCGGCGAGCTCGTCGACGACGACGTGCGGCCGACCCGCTTCACGCTCGACACGCCCGAGGCGAGGGAGGCGCTGCGGGCGTTCCTGGAGCTGCGCACGCCCTACGGCGTGATCCCGAGCGACGTGGAGGTCGAGGCGGAGGACGACGAGGCCCGGTTCGCGAACGGCCGGCTCGCGATGCTCCTCTCGTCCCGCCGCTCGACGCCGACCTTCCGCACCATCCGTGAGTTCGAGTGGGACGTCGCGCCGCTGCCGGTGCACCGGGAGCCCGCCGGGATCCTCCACTCCGACGCGTACTGCCTCACCGCCGCCTCGGAGCGGCAGGACGCCGCCTGGAGGTTCGTCGAGTTCGCGAACAGCCCCGAGGGACAGCGGATCGTCGCGCGCACCGGCCGGACGGTGCCGTCGCTGCGGGCCGTCGCCGAGTCCGACGCCTTCCTCGACCCTACGGCCGCCCCCCGCAGCTCGCGCGTCTTCCTCGACGGGATCGAGCACGTCCGGCGCGTCCCCTCGATCTCGACGTGGCCCGAGATCGAGGACGCGGCCGAGGGGATCCTGGAGAACGGCCTCTACCACGGAACCCCGGTGGACGAGCTCGTGGCGGAGCTCGACCGGGCGACGCGCCCCCTGTTCGCCCGGGCCGAGACGCCCTGACCGGGCTTGCCGTCCACGGGCTGGCGAAGCGCTTCGGCGCCGTCGAGGCGCTGCGCGGCCTCGACCTCGACGTCGCCGACGGCGAGCTGCTCGTCGTGCTCGGGCCCTCCGGCTCGGGGAAGTCGACGCTGCTGCGCCTCGTTGCTGGCCTCGAGGAGTCGGACGCGGGCACGGTCGGTATCCGCGGCCGGGACGTGACGCGCGTGCCGCCCGGCCGCCGCAACGTGTCGATGGTCTTCCAGAGCTACGCGCTCTTCCCGCACATGACCGTCGCCGAGAACATCGGCTTCGGCCTCGTGGTTCGCGGGGCGAGCAAGGACGAGGTCCGGGAGCGCGTACGGGATGCCGCGGCGGTCGTGGGGTGCGACGCGTTCCTCGAGCGGCGCCCGGCCGAGCTCTCGGGCGGCGAGCGGCAGCGCGTGGCCCTCGCGCGGGCGCTCGTTCGGGACCCCGACGTGTTCCTCCTCGACGAGCCGCTCTCGAACCTCGACGCCGAGCTGCGGGCGCGCATGCGCTCGGAGCTGAAGGCACTCCACCGGCGCGTTGGAGCGACGATGCTCTACGTCACCCACGACCAGGTCGAGGCGTTGATGCTGGGCGACCGGATCGCGGTGCTCCGCGACGGCGAGCTGCGCCAGGTCGGGACCCCGGACGAGATCTGGAGCGCGCCCGCCGACCGCTTCGTCGCCCGCTTCGTCGGCGTTCCGGGGATGAACGTCGTCCCCGCCGCCGGCCCGCTCCGGCTCGACGGG
This sequence comes from Gaiellaceae bacterium, assembly GCA_035463735.1. Classification (GTDB taxonomy): domain Bacteria; phylum Actinomycetota; class Thermoleophilia; order Gaiellales; family Gaiellaceae; genus DATHTC01. The sequence continues at coordinate 2,889 of DATHTC010000084.1, forward strand.
CTGCCCGAGCGTCCGCTCGAGCTCGGCGTCCGGCCTGAGCACCTACGGCTCGGCGCCGACGGGGTCGAGGCGACGGTCGAGCTCGTCGAGCCGGTGGGGAGCGAGGCGCTCGTGCACCTTCGTGCCGGGAGCGCGGCGTTGCTGGCGCGCGTGCCCGCCGTCCTGCGCCCGGTGGAGGGGGAGCGCGTCCGGATCGCAGTCCGGCGCGAGGACGTGCACCTGTTCGATCCCGGGACGGGGGAGCGGGTCGAGTGGACGTAGCCGCGCGGCGGGGGCTCGGCCTGATGCTCCTGCCGTACGCGGTCGGGCTCGCGGGGCTCGTCGTGCTCCCCGCCGCGGTCGCCGTCGGGCTCGCGCTCACGGAGTACGACCTGATCCGCGCGCCGCGCTACGTCGGGCTGGCGAACTTCCGCGAGCTGTGGGGCGACGAGGTCTTCCGGACGGCGCTCGTGAACTCGCTCGTGTTCGCCGCCGTTGCCGTGCCGTTGCGCCTGCTCGGCGCGCTCGGGCTCGCGCTCCTCCTCCACTCGCGCTTCCGGGGCGTCGGCGCCGCGCGCACGTCGGTGGTGCTGCCGACCGTCGTCCCGGAGATCGCCTACGGGCTCCTGTGGCTGTGGCTGCTGAACCCGCTGTACGGGCCGCTCAACCTCCTGCTCACGCTCGGGGGCTCCGGCGGCCGCACGGTGTTCGGAAACCTGCCGCCGCAGTGGCTCACCCACCCGAACGACGCGCGGGCGGCGATCGTGCTGATGAGCCTGTTCACGATCGGCGAGGGGTTCGTGCTGCTGCTCGTCACGCGGCAGCTGCTTCCGGGCGAGCTCTACGAGCTGGCCGCGCTCGAGGACGCGACCTGGTGGGACGTCTTCCGGCGCGTGACGCTCCCGTTGATGGCACCCGTGCTGCTCCTGCTGCTCCTGCGCGACACGATCCTCAGCTTCCAGTTCAACTTCGTCCCGGCGCTCGTCGTCACCGAGGGCGGGCCACCGCCCTACTCCACGACGTACCTGCCGCTGTTCGTCTACCGGACCGGGTTCGAGTACCTGCGGTACGGCTACGCGGCCGCGGCGACAGTGGCGATGCTCGTGCTCACGGCGGCGATCGTCCTGGTGCAGTGGCGCGTGCTCGCGCGCTGGCGGCCGGCGGTGTCCTAGAGCGGCGGGCCGTCGGGGCCGGGCTCGATGCAGGCGCCGCCGAGCGAGCGTGCCGCGGCACGGCTGCCCTTCGAGCCGACGGCGCGGGCGAGGACGAGGCCGCAGCGCGCCGTCCGCGCGAACCGGACGACGAAGCGGCCGTTCCGCGCCGTCACGGCTTTCGCCGACGCGCCGCCGCGCATGGTCACGCTGACGACGACCTTCTCCCGCGGCTGGAAGCCGGTGCCGACGACGGTGACCGGCGAGGTGGAGGAGAGCCGGAGCACCGGCTTCTGCGCCGTCGCGGCCGGCGCGGCGGCGACGAGAGCGAGGGCGGCGGCGAGGGCGAGCGCCGGGCGCACGCCCGGAGTATGCCGCCGATCGCCCGTGCCCGCGGCACCTCCCGTGCCGCCGCCCTCGGGGTTGCGCCGGTCAGTACGCGAGGGCGCCGCGGCCGGTTTCCGCGGCGTGGCGCTGCTCGTCCGCCCGGTAGCTCGAGCGCACGAGCGGCCCGGCGAACACGGAGCCGAAGCCGAGCGCCTCGCCCTGCTCGCGCAGCCACCGGAACTCGTCCGGGTGCACCCAGCGCTCGATCGTGGCGTGCTTCGGGCTCGGCTGGAGGTACTGGCCGATCGTGACGACGTCGACGCCGTGTGCACGCAGGTCGCGCATGGTGTCGACGACCTCGTCGTTCGTCTCGCCGAGGCCGACGATGATCCCGGACTTCGTCAGCACCGGGTAGTCGGCGAGCTCCTTGGCGCGCTCGAGCAGCTGGAGCGCGCCGTCGTAGGAGGCCTTGCCTCCGCGCATGCGGCGGTGGAGGCGGCGCACGGTCTCGATGTTGTGGTTGAAGACCTCGGGGCGGGCGGCGAGCACCGTTCGCAGCGCCTCCTCCTCGACCCCGAGGAAGTCGGGCGTCAGTACCTCGACGGAGGCCTCGGGCAGCTTCGCCTTGAGCGCGCGGATCGTCGCCGCGTAGTGGCCCGCGCCGCGGTCGGCGACGTCGTCGCGGTCGACGGAGGTGACGACGACGTGCCTGAGGCGCATCTGCGCCGCCGCCTGT
>DATHTC010000085.1:0-8861 GCA_035463735.1 Gaiellaceae bacterium
GTGCACCCGCCGCCTCGCGCGCGGAGCGCGAGCGCGACCGCCGGCTCGGCGCGGCCTCCTCGCGCGCCGCGCGTGCGGAGCAGGAGCTGCGCGCGCTCGACGAGCCGCTGCCGGTGCTCGCGCCGCTCGCGGTCGGGGACCCGGTCGAGGCGCCGGGGATCGGCGTCCGCGGCACGATCGCGGCGATCGACGGCGACGAGGCGGAGGTCGTCGGCGTGACGGGTCAGCGTGTCCGGATCGCGGTCGCGCGCCTGCGGCCGGACGCGCAGGGTGCGTCCCGCGAGGACGAGGCGCCGGCCGTGCGGGTGCTCGCCGCCGTGCGCGGCGACGTCCCCGACGAGCTCGACGTGCGCGGACGCACCGCGCAGGAGGCCAGGGAGGCCGTGCGCGCGTTCGTCGACGAGGCGGCGCTCGCGGGGCTCCCGAGCGTGCGCGTCGTGCACGGCCGCGGCACCGGCGCCGTGCGCAAGGCCGTCCGCGACGAGCTCGCGCGGCACCCGCTCGTCGGCGGCACCGAGAGCGACTCGGCCGACGGCGCCACCCTCGCCTCGCTCGCCGACTGATGCGCCGCGCGATCGGACGGGACAACGTGCGCAAGCGGCTCGCGCCGCTCGACGGCAGCCCCGGGCGCACCGTGTACGCCGACGGCGAGGCGCGGATCGCGTCGGAGACGGGCGAGCTCGTCGTGCGACCGCCGTTTGGGTTGGCGCACCACGCCGAGTACGACCGCGTGCGGGTGTCGCCGCTGCTCGAGGAGATCGCCGAGGATCACGTGGTCGCGGTGCTGCTCGTCCGGCTCGGCGGCTACGCGGTCGGGGTCTTCGAGGGCGAGCGCCTCGTGGCCTCGAAGGTCGGGTCACGCTTCGTCAAGAACCGGCACAAGAAGGGCGGCTCGTCCTCGAACCGCTTCCGCCGCCGTCGCGAGGAGCAGGCGGACGCGCTCGTGCGCGAGGCGGCGGAGGTCGCCGCGCGCGTGCTCTCGCCCTGGCGGGAGCGCGTCGAGTTCGTCGCGCTCGGCGGCGACCGCGCGGCCGTGGCAGCCGTGCTCGCCGAAAGGCCGGAGCTCGCCTGGCTACGGGAGCGGGCCGTCGACCGCTTCCTCACGGTTCCCGACCCGCGCCGGCGCGTGCTCGAGGCGCTGCCGTACGACCTCTACGCGGTGGAGGTGGTCGAGGATGGCTGATCCGTATGCGCCGATCCTCGCGGAGGCGCGGGCGGCGGCGGCCGCCGGGACGGCGGTCGACGAGGAGGCGCTGAGCGCGCGCATCCGCGCCCTCGGCGGAGGCACGGCCGCCGAGCGGCGGGCGCTCGCGCAGCTCGGACGGATCGCCGCCGTCCGGCGTGCCCGCGCGCGCCTGGCGGAGCCGCCGTCTGCGACGGCCCCGCAACGGGTGCCCCGTCCGCGGCCGGCGCTCCTCCGCGCGCGGCCGACGATCAGCGCGAACATGGAGGTCCGGCGCGAGGGGGGCGCCGACGCGGCGGTACTCGCGTGGGAGCGCGCGCCCGGGGTCGAGAGCTGGGAGGTGCGCGTCAGCGAGCGGCCGAGCAGCCGCGGCGACTACGTCGTGCGCGAGACGCGGACGCTCCCGGGCACCGCCACCTCGACCGAGGTGCCGCTGGGCGAGCGGCCGCTCCGCGTCCACCTGCTCGGCCGCGGCCGCGACGGCCGCCTCGTGCGTCGCGCCGTCGTCTCGGCGCTCACGCGGGAGAGCTGGGGCGAGCGCTGGCAGCGCCGCGCGAGCGCGTCGTGACGGTTGCGGCGGAACGCGCGGCCGTGGTTCGATCCGGGGCGTGAGCGACGCGGTCGCGCACCCTCGCCAGCGGCGCCCCGGCCGCTGGCTGCTCGCGCCGGTCGTCGCCTTCGCGCTCGTCGCGCTCACGGCAGGGTTCCTCTCCGCGCATGACGCGCGCAGCGGCGGCTACTTCGACCTCTTCTTCTCCGACCCGATCCACATGAAGTCGTGGCTCGCGTCGGGGGCCGCCGCGCTCGCCGTCTTTCAGCTGTTCACGGCGGCGTGGATCTTCCGCCGGCTCCCGTGGGAGAAGCCGCGGTGGGTGAACGCGGCGCACCGCTGGTCGGGACGTGCCGCGTTCGTGCTGACGTTGCCGGTCGCGTACCACTGCATCTTCAAGCTCGGCTACCAGGACGCGACGAGCCGGGCGATGTGGCACTCCCTGCTCGGCTGCGCGGTCTTCGGCGCCTTCGACGCGAAGGTGACGAGCGTGCGGCTGCACCGCTTTCCCGCGCCCGTGCTCCCGCTCGCCGGCGGCTTCCTCTTCGCGGTCTTGATCGGCGTCAGGTGGACGAGCGCGCGCTGGTTCTTCGCCGAGGCCGGCGTCGGCCTTTGAGCCGCCGCCGCTAGCGACCGTCGTCGTCGCGGCTGACGGGCACGCCCCACCACAGCTCGTCCACCGACACGCGCGACCCTGCACGGAGGCCGTGGTCGGCGAGCACGGTGGGCAGCGACTCCCCGTCGAGGCGGGAAGACCGCGCCTTCGGGTACGCGACCCAGACCACGTCGGGCCGCGCGAGCCCGTCGCCGTGTGCTTCGAGCACCCGGCGGACGGCGGCGGCGCGGGTCGCGAAGACGAGCGCGACCGTCGCGTCCTCCGGCCGGTCGACCGTGCTCGCGCCCTCGGGCAGCGGCCGGAGCAGGTCCACGCCGGAGGCGGGCGACGACCAGATCGTCGCACCCGGCCGGACGAGCAGCCTGTCGGCGAGGGGACTCGTGCGCATCGCGTTCACGTCAGAGTAGACGTGCCGAGCCCGCGAAACTCATCGCGGGTGCTTCCGTGACGCGGAGAGACGGCGAGCTCCTCCGCAGGCGCCGCCGCCGCCCACGGGCGGGCGCCGCTCGCGCTGGAGGGCGACCGGGTCGCATCGGTCGTCGCCTTCCGGGTGCCGACGTCCTGGGCGGCTTCGGCGTTCGGACGAGCTTCCCAGGTAGCGGGAAGTTTTGGAGCGGCTCGAACGTCTATATCGGTAGCGAAGCGTCTCCCGAAGGACACGAGACTCCTTTCGGAAGGTTCCAGGGTGACGCTTCCTCTCTCCCCTGGGGCCGTCCGGGAGCGTCGGGAGACGCGTCCGCGATGGCCCTCGCCCGCGGCCGGGCGGCCGAGAGGGAGCCGTCGGGACCCCCGCCTAGAATGGCCTTCCCCGTGGGTCACGCCGCCTTCGTTCACCTGCACGTCCACTCCGAGTTCTCGATCCTCGACGGGGCGTGCCGCATCCCCGCGCTCGCGCGGCGGGCGGCGGAGCTGGAGATGCCGGCGGTCGCGCTGACCGACCACGGGAGCCTCGCCGGCGCGGTCGAGCTCGTGCGCCAGGCGGGCAAGCAGGGGGTCAAGCCGGTGATCGGCTGCGAGGTCTACGTCGCGGACGACCGCCGCGCGCAGCAGAAGGGCTACGCGCACCTGACCCTGCTGGCCGAGTCGAACCAGGGCTACGCGAACCTGATCAAGCTCTCCTCGCTCGGCTACCTCGAGGGCTACTACTACAAGCCGCGGGTCGACTGGGAGCTGCTCGAGCGGCACGGGAAGGGCCTCGTCGCCCTGTCCGGCTGCCTCTCCGGCCGTGTCTGCAAGGCGCTCGAGGAGAACCGGCCGCTCGACGCAGAGGCGGACCTCGACCGGCTTACCCAGCTGTTCGGGCGCGACAACGTCTACGTCGAGCTCCAGAACGCGCACCTCGACGTGCAGCAGCGAATCAACCCGCTCCTGCTCGACCTCGCCGAGCGCCGGAAGCTGCCCGTCGTCGCGACGGGCGACGTGCACTACCTGAGCGCGGCCGACGCGGCCAGCCACGAGGCGCTCCTCTGCATCCAGTCGGGCGACTCGCTCAAGAACCCGAGCCACTGGCGCTTCGAGACGAACGAGTTCTACTTCAAGACCCCGGAGGAGATGGCGCTCGACTTCCCCGGCCAGGAAGCCGCGATGCGCCGCACGCTCGAGGTCGCGGAGCGCTGCACCGTCGAGATCGAGCTGGGGCGGATCCTCCTGCCTGCGTTCCCGACGCCCGCCGGCCGCGACGCGTTCGAGTACCTCGTCGAGCTGTGCGAGCAGGGCCTCGAACGTCGCTACGAGACGGTCACGCCCGAGCTCCGGGAGCGCCTCCAGTTCGAGCTGAAGACGATCCGCGAGATGGGGTTCGCGGACTACTTCCTGATCGTCCAGGACTTCGTCGGGTTCGCGAAGCGGAACGGGATCGGCGTCGGCCCCGGGCGCGGCTCGGCCGCCGGGTCGATCGCCGCCTACGCGCTCGGGATCACCGACATCGACCCGCTCCGCTACGGGCTCCTGTTCGAGCGCTTCCTCAACCCGGGGCGCAAGTCGATGCCGGACATCGACATCGACTTCGCCGTCGAGGGCCGCGAGCGCGTGATCAACTACGTGGCCGAGAAGTACGGCCGCGACCGCGTCGCGCAGATCATCACCTTCGGGACGATGGCCGCCCGGGCCGCCGTCCGCGACGCCGGCCGCGTGCTCGAGGTGCCGTACGGGGTCGTGGACAAGGTCGCGAAGCTGATCCCGGAAGGGCCGGGGCAGTCGCTCGACGACTGCCTCAAGCCCGGCGGCGAGCTGAAGGCCGCCTACGACGCCGACCCGGTCACCCGCGAGATCGTCGACCTCGCGAAGCCGCTGGAGGGCCTGGTGCGGCAGGACTCGATTCACGCCGCGGGCGTCGTGATCGGCGCGCAGCCGCTGATGGACGTGATCCCGCTGCAGCAGAAGGGGTCCGACCAGGAGGTCGTGACCCAGTTCGGGATGAACGACGTCGAGGCGCTCGGCCTGCTGAAGATGGACTTCCTCGGGCTGCGCAACCTCGACGTGATCGACACCGCGGTGCGGCTGGTCGGGAACGGCGTCGACATCGAGCGGATCCCGCTCGACGACCCGAGGACGTACGCGATGCTGGCGAAGGGAGACGCGACGGGCGTCTTCCAGTTCGAATCGTCGGGGATGCGCGAGGCGCTGCGGCAGGTGAAGCCGACGGAGTTCGAGGACCTGATCGCACTCGTCGCGCTCTACCGGCCGGGGCCGATGGCGTACATCCCCGTGTACGCGCGCCGCAAGCACGGGCAGGAGCCGGTCACCTATCTCGACCCGCGCCTGCAGTCGCTCACGAGCGACTCGTACGGGATCTGCATCTACCAGGAGCAGTACATGCAGATCGCGAAGGAGATCGCGGGCTTCAGCCCCGCCGAGGCCGACGACCTGCGCAAGGCGATCGGGAAGAAGATCCACGCGCTGATGGCGTCCCTGAAGGACAAGTTCCTCGAGGGCTGCGCCGCGAACGGCGTCACCCCGCAGGTCGCGAACCAGCTGTGGAAGGACATGGAGCAGGCGCAGGACTACTCCTTCAACAAGTCGCATGCGGCCTGCTACGCGCTGATCGCGTACCGGACCGCCTGGCTGAAGGCGAACCACCCCTGCGAGTACATGGCCGCGCTGATCAGCTCGGTCATGAACACCAAGGACAAGGTCCCGTACTACGTCAACGCGTGCGACGAGCTGGGGATCGAGGTGCTGCCGCCCGACGTCAACTCGTCGGAGATCGACTTCGCCGTCGTCGAGGGGAAGATCCGCTTCGGGCTGAACGCGGTGAAGGGCGTGGGCGAGGGCGCGGCGCGCGCGATCATCCGGGCGCGCGAGGAGGAGGGGCCGTTCGCGTCGATCTGGGACTTCACCGAGCGCGTCGACCCGCAGGTCTGCAACAAGCGGGTGCTCGAGGCGCTCGTGAAGTGCGGCGCGCTCGACTCCACCGGCGCCTCGCGGCAGGGGATGCTGGCCGTGCTCGAGCAGGCGCTCGCCTACGGGCAGAAGCAGCAGGCCGACCGGATGACGGGGCAGGAGTCGATCTTCAGCCATTTCAGCTCAGCTGAGATGGCCAAAGAGCGCCATCACCCCTCCGTCCCCCCCGGGGAGTTCGAGAAGGGCGAGCTCCTGCGGATGGAGAAGGAGGTGCTCGGGCTCTACGTGTCGGAGCACCCGCTGCACGCGATCCGCGACCAGCTGCGGCGCAAGACCGACGCGGCGATGAACGAGCTCGAGCGGCGGCGCGACGGCGAGTGGGTGACGGTCGCCGGGATCGTCTCGGCCGTGAAGCAGCTGACGACGAAGAAGGGCGAGCCGATGGTCTTCCTGCGCGTGGACGACGTCACCGGGGGCGCCGAGGTGGTCGTGTTCAACTCCGTCTACGCCGAGTCGCGGCACCTGTGCACGACCGACCAGATCCTCGTGATCAAGGGGCGCGTCGACCACAAGCAGGAGGGCGAGACGAAGCTGATCGCGCAGGAGCTGACGCCCTTCGACGCCGTCCCCGAGCGGAAGGAGGTGCGGCTGCTCGTCGACGCGCGCAAGGCGCCGGCGGGGGTCGTGCGCGAGCTCGCGGCGCTGCTGCGCGACTTCCCGGGGGAGGCGCCCGTGTTCGTCGACATGGACACGAACCAGGGGCGGCGCCGGCTCGAGCTCGGCCCCGGGTTCCGCGTCGCGCCGCACCCGGACTTCTTCGCCGAGGTGAAGCACCTGCTCGGCGAGGCCGCCGTTCTGCAGTGACGCTCACCGGGCACGCGACGGTGCTCCTGGTGCCGGACGTGCCCGCGACACTCGCCTGGTACCGCGACCGGCTGCACGTCGCGCGTGTAGCGGGCGGCGTGCCGCGGCCGAACAACGCCACGGGCGCACCGGGGCTCTTCGACGTCGACGTCGACGCGCTCGACGGGGAGCTGCGCGGGCGGGGCACGGAGGTCGTCCACGGGCCCGTCGACCAGTGGTACGGCCTGCGTGAGCTGCGCGTGCGCGACCCGAACGGCTACGTGCTCGCGTTCGGGCAGCTGCCCCAGTCAAGGCCGTCGTGAAGGCTGCGGTTTTCGCACTCCGGTTCGCGCTGGAGCTCGCCGCGCTGGGCGTGCTGGCGTGGTGGGGCTTCGCCCTCGCCGCGCCGCTCGCGGTGCGCGTGCTCGCCGGGGTCGGCGCGCCGCTCGCCGCGGCCGGCGTGTGGGGAGCCTGGGTGGCGCCGGCGTCGCGGTCGCGGCTGCCGGACCCGGGACGGTTCCTGGTGGAGGGGCTCGTCTGGATCGCGGGGGCGGCCGCGCTGTCGGCGCTCGGGCGGCCCGTGCTCGGGCTGGCGTTCCTCGTCGCGGCACTCTTGACGGCGTGGTACGTGCGCCGGTATCCGGAGCCGGTCGCCTAGAGACTTGATGTGAAATGGGGCGGGGCCGCGGCTGCCGCCTCAGACGCGGCGCCGGGCCGGCTCGCCGCCCTTGCACAGGCCACCGGCATGCGCTGCGGACGTCGCGCCACCCCGGCTTGGTCTGAGACGGCCCCACGGCGCGCCAATTTCACATCAAGCCTCAGCGCGTGTCGTCGGCGCCGGCGGCCCCGGCGCCCTTCAGCACCGGGTCGAGCAGCGCGGCGAGCGAGGGGACGAGACGCTCCGCCCCGTAGCCGCCCAGCAGCTCGCGCCGCTCGTCGTCGCCGATCCCGATCACGCGGACGCCCGCGGCGTGGCCCGCGGCGACCCCCGCGGCGCTGTTGGTGAACGTGACGGCGTCCTGCGGCCGGACGCCGAGGCGCGAGCAGGCGACGAGCAGCATGTCGGGCGCGGGGCGCGAGCGCAGGCGTTCGGCGTGGATCACGTCGGCATCGACGCGCTCCTCGACCAGCGCATCGAGCGCTGCGAGGTCGAGCATCGGCAGCGTGCTGGCGCTGGCGGAGACGACCCCGCGGCCGAGGCGGGCATGGCCGGCGGCCTCGAGGTACCGGCGCGCCCCCGGGAGCGCGGTTACGCCGCGCCGGTGCAGGCCTCGCTCCAGTGCGTCGCCCTTGCGCCGCGCGAGCCCGTAGGCGGTGTCGGCGTCGGCGGGATCGTCCGGTCTCCCTTCGGGGAGCTGGATGCCGCGGCTGCCGAGGAAGGCGTGGACGCCCTCGAGGCGGGGGCGGCCGTCGAGGTAGGTCAGGTAGTCGTCGCCGCGGTCGAACGGGATGAAGTGCCAGCCCAGGCGCTCGCTCAGCCGCAGCAGGAGCCCGTCGAAGACCTCGCCCCAGGCCCACGCGTGCAGGACGCCGCTGTCGGTGAGGACGCCGTCGAGGTCGAAGAGGCAGGCACGCACCGTCGAGGGCAGCCCGAGCATCCGCGGGGTCACCGGCACCTGCGACAGCCAGGGGGCCGGCTTGATGCCGGCCGTGGCGGCGAAGCGGACGAGCATGCGGGCCGTCTCGCGCCGCTCCTTTCCCAGCTCGCGCTGCCGCCGGCCGAGCTCGTCCGGCGCGAGGGAGGGCGCGGCGGCGCGCAGGGCACCCTCGGCGGCGTCGAGCGCGTGCTGCCAGTGCGAGCCGAGCGTGTCGAGCTCGAGCGGCTGCCGGAGCGGCGGCGCGTCCGCCGGCTTCGCCGGCGCCGCCTCCGTCCGCGGAGGCGCGGGCGGCCGACGGACGCGCCGTCGGGCGTCTCGGCCGGTCAGAGTCGCGTGCATCGTCCGAGTCAGCGTGCCTCCCGGGCCCGGAGACCGCATCCGGGGTTGCGCGAAGCCGGGTTGCGGCGAGCTACCGCCTCGGTTCGGGCGGGCGCGAACGCCTGCGTCGCGCTATCGCGGCTCGAGCACGCCGACGTAGAGCGGCTCGCCCTCGAGCACCCGCACGAGCTCCCAGCCGGCGGCGCGCGCGAGCTCGCCCATCTCCACCGGGGAGACGATCAGGTAGTCGAACCACGGCGAGGCGTACTGCCGGTAGCGGACGCGGAGGCGCAGGTGACCGCTCATGCGGCCGCGGTCGCGGTTCCGTTGCTGGTAGGCGAGGTGGGAGGGATCGTCGGTGCCGTACGGGTCGCGGCTCGACGCGACGACCCGCCCAACCCCGAGCCGCTC
>DATHTC010000086.1:0-2235 GCA_035463735.1 Gaiellaceae bacterium
GCGAGCTCCGGCGCGCCCGCGGCCTCGACGGCGGCGGCCGCTGGCCGGTCAGCCGTGAGCGGCTCGAGGCGAGCGGCCTCTTCCGCCACGTGCGCGAGCTCGCCCTCCATGGTGTCGAGCGCGGCGACGGCGATCGTCTCGTCGGCCTCGCGCTCAGCGAGGGGAGCCTCTCGACGCTGCTCGAGGCGGGCGCGACGGAGGAAGACGTGGGCCTCGACCGCCTGCGCGCCGCCGCCGCGGCGTGGCGCGAGCCGGTGCGCTGGTGGATCGCGTACCGGGTCTGGCTCGGCCTTCGCGACTAGCCGGCGACGAGCGCCTCCGCCTCGGCCGGGCGGCCGTCGAGCATCCGGATCAGCCGGTCGGCGCGGCCGGCGACGCCGAGGTCGTGCGTCACCATCACCACCGTCAGGCCCTGCTCCTCGCGGACGCGCTCGATCAGGTCGAGCACGACCGCCCCGGCCTTCGAGTCGAGGCTCCCGGTCGGCTCGTCGGCGAGCAAGATCGGCGGCCGGTTCGCGAGCGCCCTCGCGATCGCGACGCGCTGGCGCTCGCCGCCCGAGAGCTGCGGCGGGCGGTTGCGGTCGCGCCCCTCCAGGCCGACGGCCGCCAGCAGCTCGGCTGCGCGGTGGCGGCGCTCGCGCGCGCGGACGCCGAGCTCGAACATCGGCACCTGCACGTTCTCCGCCGCAGTCAGCGTCGGCAGCAGGTTGTGGAGCTGGAAGACCATGCCGATGTGGCGCGCGCGGTAGTGGCTCAGGTCGCCGCCGCGCGCGAGGTCGTGGTGCGCCACCCGGAGCACGCCCTCGTCGGGCCTGTCGAGCGCGGCGACGAGGTGCAGCAGCGTCGACTTGCCGCAGCCGGAGGGCCCGACCACGGCGACGAAGTCGCCCTCCGCGACGGCCACGTCCATCCCGTCGAGCGCCCGGATGCGGCCGCCCTCGTACGACTTGCGCAGGCCGCGGCCGAGGATCAGCGGCTCACTCATAGCGCAGGGCCTCCATGGGGCTCAGCCGGACGGCGCGCACCGCCGGGTACGCGGCGCCCGCGAGCGCGACGACGACGCCGATCGCGATTGCGCGCAGGAAGACGTCGGCCGAGTAGACGGGCGTGAGGAAGGCCGAGATCGCGGGCACGAGCAGCAGCGCGCGCGAGGCGAGGACGCCGGCGACGATCCCCACCCCCGCCGCCAGCACGCACAGCAGCAGCGACTCGAGCACGACCATCCGCAGGATCCGCGAGCCGCGCCAGCCGACCGCACGCAGGATCCCGATCTCGCGCGTCCGCTCGTAGACGGACATCACCATCGTGTTCATCACGCCGATCGCGCCGATGCCGACGGCGAGGAGCGAGATCGCGAGGTTCGCGGCGTCCATGATCTCGACCCCCTGGTCGACCTTCGAGACGTCGCCGATCGACGAGATCGTGGTCACCTGCGGCACCTCGCGCTCGACCGCGGCCGCGACCGCGTCCGGGTCCCGCCCCGGCGCGACGGTGACGTACGCGAGCGTCACGAGGCCCGGCTTGCGGGCGATCGCGCGCACCGTGTCGAGCTGCCCGACCGCGCCCTCGTCCCGGAGCTTCTCGCCCGTTCGGTAGATCCCCACGACCTCGTAGCGATGCTTGCCGAGCGTGACGGCGTCGCCGGGCCCGACGTCGAGGTGGTCCGCGGCGGCGACGCCGAGCACGAGCTCGTCCGCGCCCTCGCCGAGCCCGCGTCCCTCGACGATCGTGAACCCGAGCTGCGGCAGCGCCGACCGCTCGAGCCCGAAGAGGAAGAAGTACGGCCGCGACTCGAGCTTCGTCACCTCGAGCAGCGCCCCGACGACACGGCCGACGTCGGGCCGCGCCTCGAGCGCCGCGAGCTCGGCCTCGCGGATCGTGCTGAAGGAGAGGTCGGAAGCGCCCTCCTGCGCGACGACGAAGTCGGCGCCGCCCGCGCGGAGGAGCGCCCCCATCGAGCTCTTCAGCCCGCCGGTAACGACGCCGAGCGCGACGACCGTCGTGATCCCGAGCGCGATCCCCAGCACTGCCAGCCCCGAGCGCACGCGCTGGCGGAACAGGTTCTTGAACACGAGCGAGACGAACGACATCGCCACGATCCTCGGCCGGGCGCGCCGGCGGCGCATCGCTGCCTGCGCGCGCGTTCGGTGCGGCGAACTACCGAGCCGCGGAGTAGGGTTGCGGCGATGACGCAGCCGCCGCCGGACAGCCGACCGGGGGAGGCGCCCGAGCCGG
>DATHTC010000087.1:0-7931 GCA_035463735.1 Gaiellaceae bacterium
AGTTCGCGTTCGACCAGTGCTCGATCCGCCGCCGCCGGCGCGTCCGCGGGTCGAGCACGTTCGCCACGTCGCCCGCCGCGAACACGCCTGCGGCGCTCGTGGCGAAGCGCTCGTCGACGAGCACGCCGTCGTCGACGCCGACCCCGCTGCCGTCCAGGAGCTCCGTGTTCGGCGCGACGCCGACCCCGAGGACGACGAGCGGCGTCTCCAGCCGCCGTCCCCCCTCCGTCTCGACCGCCGCCACGCGCCCGTCCCCGTCGAACCCGGCGACGACGTCCCCGAGCACGAGCTCGACGCCGCGCTCGCGGAAGCGCTCCACGAGGAACGCGGTCAGCGGCTCGCAGGCGAGCTGGTCGAACGGGCCTGTGCCGCGGTGGACGAGCGACACCTCGACCCCGAGCTGGACGAGCGAGGCGGACACCTCCGAGCCGATGAAGCTCGCCCCGACGACGACGGCGCGGCCGGCGTCGAGCGCGGCGGCCCGCAGCGCCGTCGAGTCGTCGAGCAGCCGCAGCGTGCGGACGCCCTCGAGGTCGCCTCCGGCGACGGGGAGCCGCCGCGGGCGCGCGCCGGTGGCCACGAGCAGCCGGCCGTAGCGCAGCGTCGTCCCGTCCTCGAGCGTCGCGGTGCGCGCGTCGGGATCGACGCGCTCGACGCGCCGCTCGAGGAGGAGCTCCACGCCCTGCTCGGCCCAGTACGCCTCGGACTCGACGAAGACGCTGTCGGCCTCGACCTCGCCGCGCAGGTACCGCTTCGAGAGCGGCGGCCGGTGGTACGGGGGGTGGCGGTCCGCCGTCACGAGCGTGACCGGTCCTTCGCCCCCGGCTTCACGGTACGCCCGCGCGGCCCGCGCGGCGGTGAGGCCGCCGCCGACGATCAGGAGCCCGCTGTGCATGTCAGTCATCTGGTGTGCCGTCAGGTCGGTGTCGTTGTCGAGTGGTTCGTGTCACGTCGATCAGTACCCATACGTGCGCTGGTCTCGCCAGGTTCGCCACATCGCGAACCCGCAGAACACGAGCACGAGCAGGAAGGCGACGGCGTCGAGGCCGCTCGCGCCGCGCCAGAAGTAGACGCCGAGGTCGACGAGGGCCAGCGCGAGCGCCGCGTAGAACACCCACTGGGCACGCTTCCCCCACGTCTCGATCTCCCAGCGCAGGCGGTCGCGCCACAGCAGGTAGAGGACGACGGCGATCGCGATGAAGAACGCGATCCGGAGCAGCAGTCCGAGCGCGACGAGCGTCGACTGCAGCTGGAGGATCACGATCACGAGCGCGATCAGCGCGACGATCGCGAGCCCGCGCACGGTCGGGTTGATGCGGTCCCAGAGCCGTCTCATGCGCCCGTGGTGGCCGCCCGGACCGCCAGCGCGGCGGCGAGCAGCGTGGCGACCGCGAACCAGAGCAGCCGTCGGCGCGGCTCGCGCGGCGCGTACACCCAGGGCGTGAGCACGGCCCCGAGCGACAGTGTCCCGTAGACGTAGTGGAGGTCGTCGGGCGCGCGCCGCTCGTCGGAGAGGAGCAGGAGCCCGAGGCCGACCTGGGCGACGAGCAGCGTCTGCGCGAGCGCGAGCAGCTGGCGCCCGAGGACGCCCGGAGAACGGTCCCGCGCACGCGCGACGGCGGCGACCGCCCCTGCCGCGACACAGACGCCGATCAGCCCCCACGCGAGCACCCGGTGCGCGTCTAGCATCGCCCGCGCACCCTACCGAGAGAGGTTCCGCATGATCGAAGCCGGCGCACCCGCCCCGGAGTTCGAGCTCCCGGCCGACGACGGCTCGACGGTCAGGCTGTCCGACCTCCGCGGGAAGCGGGTCGTCCTCTACTTCTACCCCAAGGACGACACGCCCGGGTGTACGGCGCAGGCGTGCGGCATCCGCGACGCCTGGAGCGACTTCGCGGGCGTCGACGCGGTCGTGCTCGGCGTCAGCCCAGACGACGAGGCGTCGCACCGCCGGTTCAAGGAGAAGCACGGTCTCCCGTTCACGCTGCTGGCCGACGCCGACCACGCGGTCGCGGACGCGTACGGCGCGTGGGGCGAGCGGAAGCTCTACGGCAAGACCTACATGGGGATCACCCGGTCGACGTTCGTGATCGGCGAGGACGGCACCGTGCTCGCGGCGATGTACGGCGTGAAGCCCGGCGGGCACGCGGAGCGCGTGCTCGAGGCGCTCGCGGCCGCGGCCTGACCGTTTTTCCACAGGCCCCACCGGGTACATGGGGGACATGGCGGCCGTTCAGGCCCGTTCCCTTCCGCCCTCGAGGCTGCGTCAGCGGCTCCGGGTGGTGGTCGCCGCCGCCGCGTACTCCACCGCGGCGGTCGTCGCATACCAGCTGGTGCAGGCGGCGCTCGAGGACCGCACGCCGATCGTCGCAGGTGTCGCGGACGAGACCGGGGCACCGGCGGGCGCGGTCGCGGCCCGCGTGGCGGACGGGCTCGCGATGCGCACGCAGGCGGCGCGTGCGCAGCGAAGCGTGTTCCAGATCGAGGCCGCCAACGGGGCCACCGGCTCGGCCTTCGCCGCGTGGCAGGAGGGCGGGGCCACGTACCTCGTCACGGCCCGCCCCGTGGTGGCGCGTGCCCTCGCCGACGGGCAACGACGCGTCTTCCTCCGCCGTGGCGACCGCGTCTGGGACGGCCAGGTCTGGGCGGTCCACCGCGACAGCGGTCTCGCCGCCATCCGAGTGGACGGGGCGCTCGGCGCACCGCTCTGGCAGCAGCCCCGCCGGGCCGAGCGGCTCGCGCCGGAGACGCCGGCGACGATCGTCGCCGCCGGGCCCGGCGCGCCGCTCGCCGAGGGCGCCGTCGCCTCCGTCGAGGGGAAGCGCGCCCTCGTGACCGCGCCGCGGGACGAGCTGTCGCTCGGCGCGCCCGTGCTCGCCGCGAACGGGCGGCTTACGGGCGTGGTGGTCGCCGGCGAGAGCGGCGGGCACCGCGTGGTCGCGATCGAGCGCGCCTGCGCCCGCGTCCGCAGCTGCGGCTAGCCTCCCGCGCGCGGACGAGGGACTGCCGGCTCGCCGTCGAAGCACACATCTCGAGCCGGGGGCGGTCTCCAGCCCCACCGGAGCGAAAGGGGCCCGAGCGGATTGCCGCAGTCCCGCCGGCCGCCGCCCCCGGCTCGCAGCAGACGAGGTGCGCCGCGCATCGATTTGCGCGGACCGCCCAAACGGGGAGCTTGTATCCGTCGGCACGTGTTGGGATCATCGACGCGTTCACTGCGGCCGAAAGGAGGGGTCTTGGTACGAGCACTCATCGTCGCGGCGACCGCTGTCGCGCTGCTCGTCGCACTACCCGCGACCGCGCTTGCGGATCCGAGCACCAACGTGTTGCCCGTGCAGCTCACGTGCGGCGGCGAGACGTTCGACGTCGTCGTCCCGGCGAGCGGTCGGGGAGCGCCCGGCCTGTACGTCGGATCGACGTCCGTCGCCGTGCTCAAGGGCGTCGAGGGACAGTTCCTCGTCGCCGGCTTCAGCCCCGACGAGCTGACGGCGTGTACGGCGACCTTCCCCGACGGGAGCTCGTTCGTCGCGCTCGTCCTGATCACACCCCGTCGCTGACGCGCCGACCGCCGCGTGGAGGGGCGAGCTCGTGATCCGCCCCTCCGCCGCCGGTCGCGAGCGGTCGGCGCAGGCGGCGGTCACGGCGGCAGTGGTCGGCCGCGAGCTGTCACTCCGGTCCGGCGTCAGGAAGCCGACAGCCACGCCCCGCGGAGCTCGCGTGCGCGCCCGTCGAGCTCGTCGAGGAGCTCCTCGAGCTCCTCGAGGTCCGGGCGCAGCTCGTTCACCTCGCGCAACGTCGCTGCGATCTCCGAGAGCGAGCTCGCCGGGTCGGAGGAGAGCTCGCCGAGCCGCTCCTCGCCGCGCGCGAGCTGGGCGCCGAGGATCAGCGCGCAGGCCCGACCCTCCTCGGCCAGCTTTCGCAGATCCGCCTCCGTGACCGGCTTCCGGTCGAGGACGGCCCGGAGCCGCTCCTTCAACACGGAGTCGAGCGAGCCGGCCACGCGCGGATTATCCCTGCCGGTGCGACGGCTGGTCGCGCGAACGTGGCAGCGGCTCTCACGTGCCGCCCGCCGTGCGCTCCCTCTCGCCGCGTCGCCCGGCTCGTCGGCGCCGTCCGGCCGCAGTCGCGGCTGCCCCTGAGGAGCAGCCGTCCGCGGAGCGCCGCGATCGGTGCACGCGAAGGCCTCCTCCTGCGCCGCGGGAGCAGGAGAACCGGCCCGATCCGGCAGTGCGGATGAGAGGACTTGAACCTCCACGGGGTTCGGAAAGCGGTGGCGCGACGCGGCGAGTCGTGGCGTTTACAGGGGTTCCGTGCCGTGACCTGAGGCAGTTTTCGCCGGGAACCGCCGGGTTTGCGGACTGAGCGCGGACTAAGGTAAGGGCCCGTGGAGATGTCCTACGACGAGGCGAAGGAGATCGTCGCCGAGTTCACGGCGGGCATCGAGCACGACTTCGGTAGCTGGCAGCCCTCGGCGGCCGAAACGCTCGGCGCACTGGCTGAGCGCGATCGGCTGCAGGCGATCAGACCTGCATGGGCGTTCGCAACCGTCTGGCGGCACGACGTCGACACGCCGGGATTCACCATGCCGCCCCACAAGCTCGTCGGCATGGTCGAGTACCTCATCAACGAGCCAGTCTGGAGGCGCCGCTACTACAACGACGACGGCTCGCTGATCGACGGCTGAGGCGACGTTTTTGCGCGGCGCGGTGCGGGGGCCCTGATGTACCGTTTCCGTCGTGGGCAGGAACGTGCTCGTCATCAGCACCGTCGAACATGGCGACGACGTTTTGCGCGCGCATGTCGGGGACGCCGAAACCATCAAGGTCGTGGTGCCGGTCGTACGGCAGGGCGTGCTCGACTGGCTCGCCAACGACCAAAAAGCCTTCGGTCATGCGGAGCGGATCGCCGAACGCACGGCCGAGCAGCTTTCGGGCGAGACCGTCGATGCTGCAGCCGGGGAGGCGGATGTCGGTCTCGCAATTCGCGACGCTCTTGCGACGTTTCCGGCGGACGAAATCGTCGTTGCGGTTCGTCCGCACGACCAAGAGGGGCGCGTCGAGTCGCACGCGACGGACACCGCACCGCAACACAGCATCGACGGAGTGCCCGTGCGCTACGTCGTAATCGGCGACTAGCCACAGACGCCCCTCGTCATTTTTGCGCGGCGCGCTGCGGCGGGGTGCATTGGGGCGTACTGAAGAACTGACAGCTACGGATCAGTTCCGGCTGCCCGCCTTGTAACACCTGACACGACGTGTAACGATCGGGTCGGGGTCGCTACTGCGGAAGGAGCCCAGTGATGAGACTCGTTGTTGCTCTGCTAAGCGTCGTGGCGCTGGCGTTCGCCGCCCCGGCTGCCGCTGATCCGCCCGACAGCTTTGAGTTCGTCGAGGTGTTCGGGGACGTCAACCCGTGTACAGGCGAGGCCATGACGGTCACGTTCGTCGGAACCGCGTACGTTCACGAGCACGGTTCGCGCACCGTCGTCCGAGCCCAAAGGACGATTACGACGAGCGACGGGTTTGTCGGCCGCGGCACCGACTCGAATGTCGAGAACGGTCAGGTGGCTCTGTTCAGACTGAACGACATCATGACGAACGCCACTACGGGCGACCGTTTCAGGGCGCACTTTCTGTTTGTCCTCGACCTGTCGACCGAGACGGTCAGGGTTGAGAAGGGCGCGCTGACCTGCCTAGGGCCGTAAGCCTTTCGGAACGCACGTCACTGGCGGTGGCAGCGGACGCAGAGCAACCTTGGCGGCAGCCTGCGCGAGACCTACGCACGCGGCGAGTCTCTCCGCTGCCCACGTCTCGCGATGGGTCTGGTCCAGCTGTAGCCGGGCGACTTTGACTGTCGTCCTCGATCCGTAAACAGCGACGAGCCCTGTTGCCAGCCCTGTTATCAGGGCGCCACCGAGCGTGATCGTCACCGTCGCCCACGCAGGAAGCATGCCCGGCTCCTTTCCCGGTCTCGTGGCAGGTGTACGGACTGAACGCGGACCAAAAGGGATGAGCGACGCACGAATTCCCTGCACAGGAGCGTTATGCGGATGAGAGGACTTGAACCTCCACGGGGTTTCCCCCACACGGACCTGAACCGTGCGCGTCTACCAATTCCGCCACATCCGCGCGGCGCGCCCAGTGTAGCCGCGAACACCCTCTTCACAGGCCGCGCGTACGATGCGCGGGCCGTGCTCCGGGGTCTGCTCACGCTCGCGCTCATCGCCGCCGCGAGCGGTGCGTTCGGGGCCGCCGGGGCGCGTGCCGCGGCGCCGTCGGTCGAGGTCCTCCTCACGCTCGAGGGGCCGCCCGTCGCGCGCGCGATCGCCTCGAGCCGGGCGCTGTCCGCGACCGCGAAGACGCGCCGGCTGGACCTCCGAACGCCCACGGCGTCGGGCTACCTCGACGGCCTCCGCGGGCGGCAGGCGCGGGTCGAGGCCGCGATCGAGCGTGGGATTCCGGGTGCCGTCGTGCGCCGCCGGCTCCAGGTCGTGCTGAACGCGCTGGCGGTCGCGCTCCCCGAGCCGGCGCTCCCCGAGCTGCGCCGCGTGCCCGGCGTCGCGCGCGTCGTGCCGGTCGTCCGCTACGGCGCAGGCCTCGACCGGAGCCCGGCTCAGATCGGAGCGCCGGCGCTCTGGGGCGCGGCGCCGGCCGCCGCCGGCGCGGGCCTCAAGATCGGGATCGTCGACGACGGCGTCGACCAGACGCA
Source organism: Gaiellaceae bacterium (assembly GCA_035463735.1). GTDB lineage: Bacteria > Actinomycetota > Thermoleophilia > Gaiellales > Gaiellaceae > DATHTC01. The sequence goes on from DATHTC010000087.1 coordinate 6,706, forward strand.
CCCGTTCTTCTCGCCCGCCGGGCTCGCGTACCCGCCCGGGTTCCCCAAGGGCCAGACCGCGTTCACCACGCCGAAGGTGATCGTCGCCCGCGCCTTCCCGCCGCGGACGCCGTCGTGGCGGAACGCGGCGAAGCCGTTCGACGCCGAGCAGTCGGCGCACGGCACCCACGTCGCCGGCATCGCCGCGGGCGCCCGTGCCGTCTATCCGCAGGCGGCCCGGACGACGATCTCGGGCGTCGCATCTGGCGCGTGGATCGGGAACTACAAGGTGCTCACGATCCCCACCGTGTCCGGGGTCGGGCTGGACGGGAACTCGCCCGAGATCGCCGCCGGCATCGAGGCGGCCGTCCGTGACGGCATGGACGTGATCAACCTCTCGCTCGGCGAGCCCGAGACGGAGCCGACCCGCGACCTCGTCACGGAGGCGCTCGACGCGGCGGCGGACGCCGGCGTGGTGCCGGTCGTCGCCGCCGGAAACGACTTCGACGAGTTCGGGATCGGCTCGGTCGGCTCACCGGGGAGCGCCGCGAAGGCGATCTCGGTCGGCGCGGTCAACGGCGCCGACGTCGTCGCGAGCTTCTCCGCCTCCGCACCGACGCCGCTGTCGCTGCGACTGAAGCCCGACGTCGCTGCGCCGGGCGTCGGCATCCTCTCCGCCGTCCCCTCACGCGAGGGCACGTGGACCGAGCTGTCGGGGACGAGCATGGCGGCGCCGCACGTCAGCGGCGCTGCGGCGCTCCTTCGTGCGCGCCACCCCCAATGGACCGTGCAGCAGCTCCGCTCCGCGCTGGTCCTGACCGGCCGTCCGGTGACGGCCGGAGGCGGAGAGGCGCCGGCGGCGCGGGTCGGCGGCGGGCGGATCGACCTCGCCCGCGCAGACGCGCCGCTCCTCTTCGCGTCGCCGACGTCGGTCTCGTTCGGGCTGCTCCGGCCGGGCGCGACGGCTGCCGCCGCGGTCGAGCTCGCCGACGCGGGCGGCGGCGCCGGGACGTGGAGCGTCGCCGTCTCCTCGGGCGCCGACGTCGTCCGCGTGCCCGCGACCGTCGCGGTGCCCGGCTCACTCGCGCTGCAGGCGGTGGTGCCCGCGGCGGCGAGGGACGGCGAGCGCTCCGGCTGGATCGTGCTCTCGCGGGGCGCCGAGACACGCAGGATCCCGTTCTGGGCGGGCATCACGGTGCCGACGATCGCCGCGCCGTCGCGGACGCTCTCGCGGACGGGCCTCTTCC